>NZ_QQWW01000019.1:0-45300 GCF_003950435.1 Sphingomonas sp. ABOLG | reverse complement strand
ATCCACTCCGAGGTGATGTTACCGGACGGCGCGCCAGAGCGTTTAAACGACCGCACCGCGCTCTGGAACGAGGTGGAGGCAGGCGAGAAGCGCAAGGACGCGCAGCTTGCCCGCGAGGTGGAGTTCTCGATCCCGCGCGAGATGAACGAGAAGCAGGGCGTCCATCTCGCCCGCGATTTTGTGAAGAAGCAGTTTGTGGATCGCGGGATGGTCGCGGACCTGAACGTGCATTGGGACAAGGCGAAGGACGGCACGCCGAAGCCGCACGCGCATGTGATGATGACGATGCGGGACGTGGGGCCGGAGGGGTTCGGCAAGAAGAACCGTGACTGGAATTCGACCGAGCTGTTGAAGGACTGGCGCGAGGCGTGGAGCGCGCACGTCAACGAGCGCATGGCCGAGTTGGGCTTGGAAGGCCGGATCGACCATCGTTCCTATGAGGCGCAGGGGATCGGGCTGGAGCCGCAGCACAAGATCGGCCCGGCCGCATCGCGGCGACCGGAGCAGGGGCTTGAGGCGGAGCGGATCGAGGATCACACGCGCATCGCCCGCGAGAACGGCGAGAAGATCATCGCCAACCCCAATGTCGCGCTGGACGCGATCACCCGGCAACAGGCGACGTTTACCGTCCGCGATCTTGCGACGTTCGCGTTCCGGCACAGCGACGGCAAGGAGCAGTTCGACCAGGTGATGGGGGCGGTGCGCGCCAGCCCCGAGCTGGTCACATTGGGGAAGGACGGTCGCGGCCAGGAGCGGTTCACGTCGCGCGACATGATTGCGGTGGAGAACCGGCTTGAGCGCGCGGGCGACGAACTGGCGGACCGCGCCGGGCATGGGGTCGCCAATCGGCATCGTGACGCGGCGATCGGCGCGGCCGAGGAGCGGGGCCTTGTCCTGTCAGGCGAACAGCGCGACGCCTTCGACCATGTGACCGGCGATGCGGGGCTGGCGTCCGTCGTCGGCTACGCCGGCAGCGGCAAGTCCGCGATGTTGGGCGTCGCGCGCGAAGCGTGGGAAGGGCAGGGCTACAAGGTGCGCGGCGCGGCGCTATCGGGCATCGCGGCGGAAAACCTTGAAGGCGGGTCGGGCATCCAGTCCCGCACCATCGCCAGCCTTGAACACGCATGGGGGCAGGGGCGCGAGCAGCTAGGCCCCAGGGACGTGCTGGTGGTGGACGAGGCCGGCATGATCGGCTCGCGCCAGATGGAGCGGGTGCTGTCCCAGGCACGCGACGCCGGGGCTAAGGTCGTGATGGTGGGCGACCCTGAGCAGTTGCAGGCGATCGAGGCCGGCGCGGCGTTCCGCAGCGTCACCGAGCGTCACGGCGCGGCCGAGATCACCGAGATACGCCGGCAACGCGAGGACTGGCAGCGCGACGCTACGCGCGCGCTGGCGACCGGGCGCACGGGCGAGGCGATCCATGCCTATGACGGCATGGGCATGGTTCACGCGGCCGACACGCGCGAACAGGCGCGGGCCGAGCTGGTGGACGGTTGGGATCGTGCGCGCCAGGCCGAGCCGGACAAGACCCGCATCATCCTCACCCATACCAACGCCGAGGTGCAGAGCCTCAATGGCGAGGCGCGCGACCGGTTGCGCTCATCCGGCGACCTTGGCGACGACGTGACGGTGAAGGCCGAGCGCGGCGAGCGGCAGTTCGCGACCGGCGACCGCATCATGTTTCTGCGCAACGAGCGCGGCATGGGGGTCAAGAACGGTACGCTGGCGACGATCGAGCGGGTATCGCCTGAGGGCATGGCGGTGCGCCTCGATGACGGGCGCGGCGTCGCGTTCGACCTGAAGGATTACGCCCATGTCGATCACGGCTATGCGGCGACGTTCCACAAATCGCAGGGCGTGACGGTCGATCGGGCGCACATCCTTGCCACCCCCGGCATGGACCGGCACAGCGCCTATGTCGGCATGTCGCGGCATCGTGACGACGTGCAGCTCCATTACGGCCTCGACGACTTCGCCGATCAACGCCAGATCGTCCGCGCCCTGTCGCGCGACCGGGGTAAGGACATGGCGGGCGATTACGCCAAGCCCGAGCAGGACCAGGCGCGCGCGTTCGCCGATCGGCGCGAGATCCGGTTCCCGGAACTCGCGCGTCAGGTGGCGGCGAAGGTCCGCGACAAGGCGCGGGGCATGTTCGACGGCTTCCGGCCGAAGCCTGCGGCCGAGAAGGCGACGTTGCCGGCGATCGACCGTCCCGCCACGCCCGACCAAGGCAAGGCGATCGAACGCTACGCGCGCGCCGCGGCCGATATAGAGCGGATGCGCGCGAAGGATTTGCCGGTGCTGCCCCACCAGGCCCAGGCGCTTGAGAAGGCCGGCGCGGCGCTGGACCGCACCCGCCCGGACGCGGCGCGCGACCTCGCTTCCGCGCTCGCGCGCGATCCCAGGCTGACCGAGCAGGCCGCCCAGGGCAACACCGCCGGGGCGGCGCGGGCGATGGCCGAGGAAGCGAGGGTGCGCGCCAACCCTGAGCTTCGCGCCGGCAGGTTCGTGGAGAGCTGGCGCGCGATGGGCGAGCAGCGGACGCGATTGGAGAAGGCCGGCGATCGCGAAGGGGCGGAGCGGCTGCGCGGTCGTATGGAGAAGCTGGCGGGCGGGTTGCACCGCGATCCCCAGCTCGAATCCGCGCTGGCGAAGCGCGCGCCCGAGCTGGAGCTGAAAATGGAGCGGGGCCGGTCGATCGGGCAGGAACTGACGCAGCAGATCGGCGGGCGCGACCGCGACCGCGGCATGAGCTTGTAGAATATGATGGACGACGAGCAGGACGGAGAAACCGCGGCCGAGGCGTTCGCGCGGGTGGAGGGCGAGCTGGCGCTGTTGCGGCGCGCGGTGGAGCGGCTGGCGACCGAGCGCGCCGAGCCCGAGCAGCCCGACTATAGCGAGACGTTGGGGCGGATTGCGAAGGCGATCAACAAGCTTGCCGAGCGCATGGACGTGCTCGCCGAGAGGCCGGGCGTCAGCATCACGCCGGACGGAATCGCCCGCCAGATCGCGGCAGCGGGGGTGACGGTCAGGGCGGAGGACGCGAGGACGATCGCCACGGCGCGGAGCAGCCTGGACGAGGCGGCGCGTCGTTTAAACGGCCTGGTTGCGACGGCGACGACAGCGCGGGAGCAGAAGCGCCGGCTCGCGTGGACGGCGATCGGCGGGGTGGTGATCGGCATGATCCTATGGGCGGCGTTCGCCGGTGCGGTCGCGCGCGCCGCTCCCGAAGGCTGGCTATGGCCCGAGCGCATGGCGGCGCGGACCTTGCGGCTCGACACCTGGGAGGCGAGCCGGCGACTGGCGGCCGTGAGCAAGCCCGAGCAGTGGAACGCGATGATCCGGGGCGGGCTGTTGATGCAGGAAAACCGCGCCGCGATCGAGCGGTGCGGGCGCGACGCGGCCCAGACGGGTGAGCCGGTGCGATGCACAGTCAGGATCGGGCCGGTGGAGCGGAGTAGGAAATGAGCAGCGACCCGGAGTTAGACCGCTGCCCGCACCTATTCCGCCAAGCGCTCGATGATAGGACAATCTGGCCGATCATCCCCGTGGCAGGCTTCGGCGAGCGCAGTAAGGGAGCGGCGCATGGCGTCCAGCGCGCGCGCCTTGCGACCCAGCTCGGCCGCGCGCGCTTCCGCCAGTGCCTTCACTTCAGCGCTTGCCCGACCGCGATCCGACCACAGGGCGAGCAGCGTGCGGATTTCCTCGATCGGAAACCCCAAGTCACGCGCATTGGCGATGAAGCGCAGCCGGTGAACATCGGCGTCGCTATAGTCCCGGTAGCTGCCGCGCCGGGGCGGCGCGGGAACGAGCCCGATCTTTTCATAGTGGCGGATCATGCGCTGGGAGACGCCGCTGGCGTCGGATGCCGCCCCGATGTTCACAGCTTCACCGCATTGAGCCGCAGCGCGTTGAGGACGACGGTGAACGACGACAGCGCCATCGCCGCGCCAGCGATCATCGGCGACAGCAGCAGGCCGGCGACGGGATAGAGCACGCCGGCAGCGATCGGCACACCGATGCCGTTGAACAGGAACGAGAAGAACAGGTTTTGCCGGATATTCCGCATCGTGGCGTGCGCGAGCTTGCGGGCGCGCACGATCGCCGAGAGATCGCCGCGCGTGAGTGTCATGCCGGCGCTTTCGATCGCCACGTCCGTTCCCGTGCCCATCGCCAGGCCCACGTCCGCAGCCGCCAGCGCCGGCGCATCGTTGATGCCGTCGCCGGCCATCGCCACCCGTGCGCCGCCAGCTTTCAGCTCGGCAACGATCCGGGCCTTGTCTTCCGGCCGCAGATCGGCGCGGACTTCATCGAGTCCGCCCACCGCGCGGGCGACGGCATCGGCCGTGGTGCGATTATCCCCCGTCAGCATCACGACCCGCAGCCCTTCCTTGCGGAGCGCAGCGATCGCTTCCCGGGCATTGGCGCGCACCGGATCGGCGACCGCGACCATGCCGGCGAGCGTCCCGTCAACCGCGACCAGCATGACGCCCGCGCCTTCGCGACGGCGACGATCGGCGGCTTCATCGAGCGGGGCGGGGTCAGCTCCGATCCGGCGCATCTGCGCGGCGTTACCGATTACGACCTGGCGGCCGTCCACCTTGGCGCTGACCCCAAGGCCAGTTTGCGAGGCAAAGTCCGCGACCGCGCCAAGCTGCAATCCGCGTTCCTTGGCGGCGGTGACGATGGCATGGGCGAGCGGGTGTTCGGATTGGGCCTCGACCGCAGCGGCGAGCGCCAGCAGCTCGCCTTCGCTGACCGCGCCCGACGCCTCGATCGCGACCAGCTTGGGCTTCCCTTCCGTCAACGTGCCGGTCTTGTCGATCACGAGCGTATCGACCTTCTCCAGCCCCTGGAGGGCTTCCGCGTTCTTCACCAGCACGCCGGCACGCGCGCCGCGTCCCGTGCCGACCATGATCGACATGGGCGTGGCGAGCCCCAAGGCACAGGGGCAGGCGATGACGAGAACGGCGATGGCGTTGAGCAGGGCATGGCCCATGCGCGGTTCAGGGCCGACCAGCGACCACACCACGAACGTCGCGATCGAGATCAGCACGACCAGCGGCACGAACCAGCCCGACACCCGATCGGCGACCGCCTGGATCGGCGCACGGCTGCGCTGCGCTTCCGCGACCATGCGGACGATGCGGGCGAGCATCGTATCGGAGCCGACTGCGCGCGCTTCCATGACCAGGCTGCCCGTCGTGTTGACGGTGCCCCCGGTGACAGCCGCATCGACTTCCTTGAGGACCGGCGCGGGCTCCCCGGTGAGCATGGATTCATCGACGGAGGACCGGCCCTCGATCACCACACCATCGACAGGGATCGCTTCGCCGGGGCGGACCCGCAGCCGATCGCCGGCGGCCACGTCGGCAAGGCCGACTTCTTCCTCAGAGCCGTCCGCTCGCAACCGGCGCGCCGTCTTGGGGGCCAAGTCCATGAGCGCGCGGATCGCGCGCCCCGTTGCCGCCCGGGCGCGCAGTTCGAGCACTTGCCCGAGCAGCACCAGCGTCACCACGACGCCGGCGGCCTCATAATAGACCGGGACCATCCCGCCATGCGTGCGGAAGGTGGCAGGGAAGATGCCGGGCGCGAGCGTCGCGACCAGGCTGTAGAGGAACGCCGCGCCGACCCCGATCGCGATCAGGGTGAACATGTTGAGGTGGCGGGTGCGGAGCGACTGCCATCCTCGCACGAAGAACGGCGCACCCGCCCACAGCACGATCGGCGCGGTGAGCGCGAGTTGGACCCAGGGGGAGGCGGCCGGGCTGACCACATGAAGCCCGAGCATTTCGGCGACCATCGAGACGATGAGCAACGGGACCGAGAGCGCGCCCGCGACCCATAGCCGCCGGGTGAAATCGATCAGTTCGGGGTTGGGCGCATCATCAAGCGACGGTTCTTCCGGTTCGAGCGCCATGCCGCAGATCGGGCAGGTCCCCGGCCCTTCCTGCCGGATTTCCGGGTGCATCGGGCATGTCCACATCGCTCCTGGCGTCGCCATTGGCGCGGGACGCGGCTTGGCGCTCACATAGGCGTCGGGATCGGCGACGAACTTGGTCCGGCACCGCGCGCTGCAAAAGTGATAGGCATGGCCGGCGTGCTCGGCATGATGCGTCGTCTTTTCCGGATCGACCGTCATCCCGCATACCGGGTCGATGACCGTCACCGCGGCATCTCCCGCGCGTCCACCCGAGCAGCATCCGCCCGCTTTGGCGTGACGGTGTTCATGCTCGACAGGAGCCGCGGCGGCCAAGCCGTCCCCGGCACGAGCATGAGAATGAGGGTCGTTCATGGCGCAACTCCTTCGACCCGAGAGCATGTAGGGTCTGACACCATGTCAGGGTCAAGGTTTACCCGATCGTCTGCTGAGCCTGCCGCGCTGTAGTCTCTTTCCCAGAGGGTCGCGATGGCAGGAGGTCAAAACCGGTCGGGGCTGTTGAAAAAGGCCGGATGATCCGATCGCGTTTCTAACGGGTTCCCTGCTTCGACACATCGGGAGCAGCGGCCATGATGGGTGAGCAACAGCGAGGCGGCAAGGGCGCAAGTTGGCGGGCGAACCTCGAAGCCGCGATGCACGGGGAGGCTTATGCCAACCTGAAGTATCTGCGGTACGCCGACCAGGCGCAGGCGGCGGGAAAGCCCGAACTCGCCAAGCTCTTCCGCGCATCGGCCAACGTCGAGGCCAACGAGCACTTCGATCGCGAAGCGCAGGCGCTGCGGCTCGGCAGCAGCAACAATGTGAACCTCGAAGACGCCATGAAGGGCGAGCACTACGAGAATGTCACGATGTACGTGAATTTCGCCAAGGAGGCGGAAGCGGCCGGCGACAAGAAGGTGGCGCAGATGTTCCGCCAGATCGCGGTCGACGAAGGCACGCATTACGCGGCTTACAAGGCTGCCCTGGCAAAGCTCCCCCGTCGCTAAGCCAGCTGCAGGCGCCGGCCCGGCCATCCCCCCGGCGGGCCGGCGCATCAAATCTGGATCGTTCGATAGGTTTTTTAACACACGCCCGCCGAATGGGGCCTGAAAGAGCGCTCAGTGCCCTAATCGCGCAACATCAATTCGAACGCGAGATTTTCAACAGCCACGCTCGGTTATGACACTGGCAAAAGATCAGTTGTGTATGCTGCCAGCGCGTGAACCTATGACCCTTACGATCAACTGACCTCCCCAACTTGTCCTGATCACCGCCCTGATAGCGCGAAGTAGTCAGGCCGGGCGAGATCGGAAGGCAGCCGGGTTTTGGCATCCGCCTCAACTAAGAGGAAGGACCGCTCCCGACCAAGCCGACCAACGGAGATCCCGTATTCGAAGCGTAAGTTGTCTTGGACGACCGCGGGTGCTGTATCGGTCCGGCGCCCCTTTGCAGGAGCGCCGGAGGAACAGCTTAGTTGCTGTCGGAATCGTTGTCGTCGGCGCCGTCGACAATGGCATAGATGATGCCGCCGGCCAGCAGGGCGCCCAGCGCGATCGCGATGCCGCTGCCGCCTGCTGCCTTGTTGGCGCCGGTCGTCGGAGCGGCGGCGCGGGTTGAGTTGCCGAGCGACAGGCTGGAGGCTGCGCTGGTGGGTGCAGCGGGGGCTGCCGACGCGGCCACGGGGGCGGCGACCATGGCAGTTGCGGCTGCAGCTGTCAGGAATTTGGTGATCATGTAGGTCCTCCTCATCAGGCGCACGGCATCCTTCGCCATCAAGCGAAACGCGCACGGCATGAACCACGCGCCGCTGATTTGGTTGCATGACCGGGGTTCACCCCCTGGCCCTCTGACCTTGGCCCTCTGGCGCCCAGCCGTGGGTCGGGGCGTACCGGTCGCGGCGCGGCTCCCCTCGCCAAGCATGTAGCGATGCCACCATGTCGTCGCGTCGACATATCGACATATCGGCATATCGACATGTCCAACCACCCCGAAGCGCGCGAGGGTTAATTGCCCCGTCAGCACCCCAGGGGGATTCACGTGCCGTTCCGTGCTGCTAGGATCGGTATCATGCTCGCGAGCCTTTCTTCCGCCGCGTCCCTTGGCGCGCGCTCCCCCGCCCCCTCGCTTCTCCCGGGTCTGGCGCTCCCGCCGATCGTGGTGGCGACGGGGCCGGAGGCGCAGCGCCACTTCCTTGAGTTTTTCGCCGCCACGATCCGCAATCCGCACACCCGCCGCGCCTATGCCCGCGGCGTGGCCGATTTCCTCGGCTGGTGCGCCCAGCGCGGGGTCACCGCCCTTCCCCAGATCCAGCCGCTGCATGTCGCTGCCTGGATCGAGGAGCTCGGCCGCCATGTCTCGGTACCGACGGTGAAGCAGCGGCTCGCCGGGATCCGGCACCTGTTCGACTGGCTGGTGCGCGCGCAGGTGGTGGCGCAGAACCCGGCCGTGTCGGTGCGTGGCCCGGCGTATAGCGTGCGGCGCGGCAAGACGCCGGTGCTCGATCCTGCCGAGGCGCGCCAGCTGATCGACGCGATCGACGTGTCCACACCGATCGGGCTGCGCGACCGCGCGCTGATCGGCCTCATGGTCTATTCGTTCGCGCGGATTGGCGCGGCGCTGGCCATGCGCGTGGACGACGTCTTTGTGCAGAACCGGCGCCTGTGGGTGCGATTGCACGAAAAGGGCGGCAAGCGGCATGAAATGCCCTGCCACCACAATCTCGAAGACTATCTCCACGCCTATATCGATGGCTGCGGGCTGGCGGGGGATCGCCCCGCTGACCGGCGCGCGCCGCTGTTCCGCACCATCGGGCGCGGCACCGGGCAGCTCAGCCAGACCCCCCTGCCCCAGGCCAGCGCTTATCAGATGGTGCGCCGGCGTGCGGCCGCGGCGGGGATCGACACGGCGATCGGCAACCATTCGTTCCGTGCGACCGGGATCACCGCTTACCTGAAGAACGGGGGCACGCTGGAACGCGCCGCGGCAATGGCCAACCACGCCTCCACCCGTACGACGCAGCTCTACGACCGCCGTTCGGACGAAGTGACGCTGGACGAGGTGGAGCGGGTCATGATCTGACGTGTCGGCGTGTCGACACGTAGGCGTGTCGCCGTGACGATCAGGGCGACAGCGGAGCCGGCGATCCGCCAAGCACGCCATTCAGCGCCTCGACCAGCTTGCCCGCCGTCATTTGCCAGTTCACCGCCGCTGGTTCGTCCGGCGCCCGATAGGCGCTGTAATCATCGTCGAACAGCGATGGGCGTTCGGGGAAATACAGCGCGCGGATCGTCTCGGCTTGATCGGCATGATAGCGGTTGAAATGCCGTGCCTTGTCCGGTGCGATCGGGATCGGTCCGTTGCTCTTTCGAAGGCCGGCGATGATGTGGGCCCGGATGGCCGACGCATTCGGCAGGTTTCGCTCTTCCAGCAAGCGGTTGATCAGCGCCAGTGCGCGCAGATCGTCGAAATCGAGCGACGCATTCGCGTCCCGCCGCTCGTCGAGCGTGGGCAGGCCGAAGCGCGCCGCGAAATCGGGCACGATCGAGCCGCCGGCAAGCTTGCTGCGTTCAAAGATCGCGACCTGCATCCGTGTGGGCCCGAACACCGCCGCCCAGCGCGCCAGCATGCCGGCATAATCGAGATAGGAGGTGCCCCGGAAATGCTGGAACGGCGCCAGGCTGGCGAGGCCGTTCTGGACGAAGGTGGAATAAGCGCTGAGGGCCATGCGATCCCAGCGGCGCAGATAGACGCAGATGCGGATGTCGTCGAAATGCCGGTCGAGCACAGCCTTCAGCTGGCGAATGCAGGGCGGGTGGTTCAGCCGTGACGAGGCATGTTCGGACGAAAGAATGAACGTGGCATCGGGATGGGCGGCGACCTCGCGGGCCAGTTCCGCGTCGATCCGGGCATCGAATGCGGCGCGGCTTTCATCGGCCCGCCGGCCGGCAAGCGCCGGCAGATCCGCCTCGTCCCCGCGCGTCTTGGCGCGCGCGACCAGCGCGGCATGGGCGTTCCCCGCGCCAAGCAGCGGATAGCGAAAGCCGCCCTGCCTCAGCGCATCGCTCGATCGGGCGAGCGCCTGTTGCAGCGTTGTGGTGCCGGTCTTTTCCATGCCGATGTGCAGGATCGCCGTTCGCCGGCGCACCCCCGGCGCGGGCCCGGGATCATCCATGGAAGTGACGCAACATGATGCGCGGTATCTTCCGGTGCCTCGCGCCCGCATCAAGCATTATCGGCGGATCGGGCGGGATCGGCGTAGAATTGCTCGTACAGCAGCCACTCGCGGGCGCGCACCCGCGCCGCCAGTTCGGGGCTGATCGCCGTATTGCGCAACTCCGGTGCAATGCGGCTGACATTGACGGGCGCGATGTCGCGCAGGTCGTGGCGGGCGGCGGTCGCATCGTGCAGCCTGGGCGCAAGCGGCCCATCAATGAGAGCGTCCAGATCTTCGCGCAGATGCTCCGTGCGGATCACCGCATCGGGCAGGCCCTCGGCGCGATATAGGCGTCGCACGTCGAGCCGGCGTTCCGCCGTTGCCAGCCGCGCACGGGCATCCGGCAGCGCCAGCATCAGGAATCGAAAAGTCTGAAACCCGATCAGGTCGGGGCAGGACAGATGATATCCTTCGCCCAAGATCGCGGTATGGCGAGGGCGAAGAACAAAATCGAGCCAGCGTTCCAGCGCCGCGACCGGGCCGTGCGGCACGCTGTCGTATAACGCTCCTTGACCTTGGGCATCGATGAACGCCCGCAGCGAACCATGGCCGCCAGCGCCGTAACGGAACAGTGAGATATATTGCTGCAGGGGATCCCGAACCGAGACCAGGTAGAACATCCTCGCCTGCCGATTGGCAACAGGGGCATGTTTGCGCAGTCCGGCATCGCGTTCACGCATGTGCTTCGATAGGAACTGGCTAACGAACGAGGACCCGGTCTTCTGGACGTCAAGATAGGTCAGGGTCTCGAATTGATGCATCACCCTGTGAAGGCGCAGTGCCTGCTAAAAAGCAAGCGATACGCCGGGGCGATCTACGTCGGATGATGCCTAGTGGGCTGGCTTCGCCGGCAGGACAGTTTCAGCTGCCTGCGGTTCGGCCATCGGCTGATAGGACCAGCCGTCGAACACGAACGCCCGATGCCTGGCGTGCGGGTCGTGCTCGGCGCGCGGCTGATCGCCGGTGCGCCGGTCTTGCCCATCGAAGACCGGATCGAACTCAGTATTGATACGCATGTACACCTCCCCGCGACGGGAGGCCGTAACAGGCGATCGTCCAGAATGTTCCTGCCAATTCGGTAGTAATCCCGCGAGCTGACCAGCGCTTGCGGTGAAATGCGGACGGCAACATTCCAGCCTCCGACATGTCGACATATCGACCCGTCGAGCGGCCTTTGCGATATCGAAATTCCCAGCGCCCAATTCATACTCGAAAGCACGAATCCAACAGCGCTTCATCACCCCTTCCACGGGCGCGCGGCTTTTCCTCCCCAAAGTTCGTGCTTTCGAGTAGGAAATCCAACATGCCTACCAAGCCCGCCGGCAAGGCCGCGAAGCCGCCCGCCCCCTCCTCGGCCAAGTCCCCCGTCAAAGCTGCCGCCAAGGCCCCTGCTCGCCGTCGCGACGGGTCGCAGCGCGATCTGTTCCAGCTCGACAGCCCGCTGACCGGCGAGATCCGCGGCGAACGCTCGCTGATGGCCTTTCCCTTCTTCGCGCTGGCGAAAAGCGCGTGGATGAAGCCGCTGACCTATCATCACGGTCCGGTCTCGATCGAGGTGCGCCCGTCCGCTAATGGCGTCGCGACGATCTACGACAAGGAAATCGTGCTCTATATCGCGAGCCTGATGGCGGCGAAGCTTGAGGCGGGCGAGCAGGTCGAGCAGGATTTCGTCTTCACCGCGCACGATCTGTTCTCGGTCACCGGGTCGAACCACTCGGCGCGCTCCTATCAGCGGCTGTCCGAGGCGCTCGAGCGGCTGCAGGGCACGCAGATCAAGACCAATATCGAGGCTGGCGGCGAAGGCGAGGAAGGCTTCTTCTCGTGGCTGTCCGAGGCACGGCTGCACTATTCCAAGACGCGTACTGGCGAAAAGCGGCTGAAGGCCGTCAAGGTCCGGCTGTGCGACTGGCTGTACCGGGCGATCCTGCGCGATCGCCAGGTGCTCGATTATGCCGCAGCCTATTTCCAGCTCGGACCGATCGAGCGGCGCATCTACGAAGTCGCCCGTGCCGCCAGCCCCGATACGCTGGATGGCGAGCGGCTGGAGATCGATCTCGCCACCTTCCGGCTGCAGATCGGCTATCAGAACCCGCTCGCCAATTTCCGCGCCGCGCTGAAGCAGATCGCGGGAACCGATACGATCCCCGACTATGATCTCGCGCTGGTCGAGGGCGAGGCGCCGGCCGAGAACACCGGCGGGCGCGGGCGCAAGGCGGCGCCGGTCAGCGTCGTCATCACGCGCCGCGCGCCGGCATCTGTAGATCAGGGCGCATCTGTCGATAAGGGCGCATCTGGCGATCAGCCCGCGCTTTCCGATCAGGCTGCGGACGAGGTGGCCTGACGTTCCGCCCTGCAACGCGAATCAGTGTTCGAATCGGCTCACCGACACGGCAAAGACCCGCATTAATTGATACTCGAAAGCACGAAGTATTGCCGTAATTAATACTCGAAAGCACGAATGCGCGTGCCAATAGATACTCGAAAGCACGAACTTTTTCGGCATTTCATACTCGAAAGCACGAACTGTAACGTCTTCCGATGATGGAATTAACCTGCGAGAATATCGCGGAACGCCGGCATGGGGCCGGCGCGAAGCAAGCAGGTGGCCGTGACCTCATAAAGGAAAGCCCGGCACGAAGGCCGGGCATCCCAGGAGTTTGATGGAGCGACGACGCCAAACGTCGACCCGGAGCAAAACCAACTGCTCCCTCCAGATACCCCGGAACCCTCCCCGGTTCAAGGATGCGCGTTTCGCGCCACGCCCTCTTTTTGTCTGTGTCCCGGCCCCTTGAGGGGGAAGGAAGATGATGGCGTTTACCCTGGGGGAAGCGACGGCGCTGGCGCTTGGCCGCGTCCCGCCGCCTGGCCGCGCGCCCGGCATGGCGGCCCTGCGCGTGCGCCCGCCCGCCCGCAGCGGCGCGCCGCACCGGACCGGTGCGCCGATCCGCCGTGACAGTATCGAGGCGGGCACCTTCGAGGAGCATTTCTTCGCCGTCCCCGCCAAGGGCGAGCCCGATCGCCTGCTGCGCCTGGCGCGCGCCGCGCTCGACG
Source organism: Sphingomonas sp. ABOLG (assembly GCF_003950435.1). Classification (NCBI taxonomy): domain Bacteria; kingdom Pseudomonadati; phylum Pseudomonadota; class Alphaproteobacteria; order Sphingomonadales; family Sphingomonadaceae; genus Sphingomonas; species Sphingomonas sp. ABOLG. The sequence goes on along the minus strand of NZ_QQWW01000019.1, from coordinate 32,116 downwards.
CCGGGCGCCGGCTGAAGCGCGCGGTACGCACCGAGGGCCGTGTCCTATCGCCGGCCGAGGCCGCGCTTGCCGGGCTCACTGCCGGCGCGGTGCGCGTCTATGAGGAGATCTGCACCCTCGCCCGCCTGAACCGGGGCCGCGTCTTCCCCAGCTATGACCGGCTCGCCGAGGCGACCGCGCTCGGCCGCGCGACCGTGGCCCGGGCGCTGCGCGCGCTCGAGCTCGCCGGCTTCCTCGTCCGCCAGCGCCGTTTCAAGCGTGTCGCGCGTGAGGAAGGCGCAGGCGAAGCCCCGCGCTACGCCCAGACCTCCAACGCCTATCGCCCGCTGCTGCCCGCACGCCTGCTCCCGCACCTGCCGCGCTGGCTCTCCCCTGCCCCGCTTCCCGTCGACGTCGAGCAGCGCGCGGCCGAGCGCACCGCGGAGGTCGCTGCGATGCACGACAGCCTCTCCTGCCGCGAGCTCGCCCAGACCCTGGTCGGCGGATCGCTCGGCCGCGTCCTCGCCAAGCTCGGCGCTCACATCGATCGCCGCGAAACGATCACTAGCTGCGAGTCTCAAAACCAGCCTCAACCGCTACTGGATTCTATCTGTTCACGGGAAAGCGGCGTCGGCCTAGTCGGCCGACACGTCGGGCCTGACGGCCAGACACGCTGAACCCGCACCTAACCCACCACTCGAACCTCAAACGGCACGGCTAGAAGCGCCGGCTTGCGCCGACGCAATGCTCCCTAGGGGGACCAAGCGGTTTCTGGCGTGGCCCCTCGCTGGTCAGCACTCAACGGTCAGTGTCGATGCGTCGGCCTGTCGCCATGTCGACGTGTCGGCAGATCGATGCAGACCGGTTCAAATTGGTCCTGGGTGGCCCTAGCCCCGCGGCCGCGTCACCAGGCAATGCCCGCTGCCCGTCGCCAGCGCGCGTCCGTCGCGGCTCCAGATCCGCACGCGCCCGCTGATCAGCCCGTTGCCCGACACATCGCTGTCCGCATCGCTCAGCAGCCAGTCCCCGGCCGGCCCGCTGCCATGGAAATAGACGGTGAGGTCAAGCGACGGCGCCTGATAGTCCGCGTTTTCCTGAAGCCGGTGCCAATGCCCGGGCCAGATGCCCAGATCGATCAGCAGCGCGGTACGCATCGCATCGAGGAACGGGTCGCCTGCCGCCTCGTCGCCCGCTGTCTCGCTCGGCGTCCCCTCCCCCACCCAGTCGCGAAAGCGCAGCCAGCGCCGCTGGCTCGGCACCGGCGCCGGCGGGTCCTCGGCCAGCCGGAAATGCACCGGCCGGCCCTCCAGATTGCCCCAGAAGCGGTTCCACGCGATGCCGCGCTCGACCAGCAGCTCGTCCTGGCCGCGCAGCGCCTCCGGTGCCGGCACGTTGGGCATCACCGGCGTCACCGACAGCGAGGCTTCGCTGCGCTTCGTCGTCCAGATCTGCGCCAGGAACACCGGCCGTCCCTCCTGCGCCAGCGTCACGAGATACAGCGCGGAGCCCCCTTCCTTCACCGCCTCGACCGCGACGTCGATCGCGCCCGGCTTCGCCACCCGCACGAACTGGCCCATGAGCGACGCCGGCCGATGGCCCTCCGCTGCGCGCTCCCGCACCGCACGCAGCGCGATCGCCGCGATATAGCCGCCCGCCGGGCCCCAGATCTCCCACGCCGGATCAAGCATCGCGCGATACCCGTCCCCGCTCGGCGCCAGCGCCGTCGCTGCCATCAACCCGGCCATGCATCCCCCTTTGTTGTCGCCACTTTATGAGTGAGATCCGCCGGAACGCCAAGGACCGGAGCGTGCCAAAAAGCCGACATGTCGAAATGTCGACACATCGACGTGTCGCGAGGTCTGTTTGTCGTACCCTGCTCCGGCGCAGGCCGTCCGGGCGCTGGCACAGTTTGCGACCATTTGGGCCGCCGCCCGACACATGCCGGCGACAGCTGACCGCCATCTTGCCTTCAACGCCGATCACCATCGGCACGAAGGAGTTTGAGCATGAACCGCTTTCTGATCGCAGCCCTCGCCACCACGATGGTCGCCACGCCCACGCTCGCTGCGGCGCAGCCCTATCGCGGCCCGGCGCACAATCCGGCCCACCATTCGGTGCAGCAGCGCGGTCATGGCCCGGTGGTCGTCCAGCAGCGCGGGCACGGCCCGGTCGTGGTGAAGCAGAACACGCGTTATCGTGCCCCGGCGGTCCAGTATCGCAGCAACTGGCGCAAGGGCGAGCGGTTCGACAGCCGCCAGGCCCGCAACTACCGCCAGATCGACTATCGCCAGTATCGCGGCCTCACGGCCCCGCCGCGCGGCTATCACTACGTCCAGTCGGGCAATGACGCGGTGCTAGTCGGCATCACCAGCGGCATCGTCGCCGCGGTCTTCGCCAGCCTGATCCGCTGAGCCCCCACCCGGGTGGCGGAGGAACGCTCCGTCATCCGGGACCAGCCGCACTGCCCTCGCCCCAGGCCGGTAAAGCTACTGGTTCCCACCTGCGCCCAAGCCGCAAGCAGCGCCCCAACCCGGCGTAACGACGCACAAGCAACGGTCGCCAGGAGCCGCCCCGCATACGCCTTATCTCACTTTATCTGTCGACATGTCGGGATGTCGATGGATTGGGCAGCACTGGCAGTGATGGTCAGGTGGTTGTATCTACAGAGAAAACCAGCTGTGTTGCTTCACGGGCGTGTAGCGGCGGAGCAACCCTCCGTCGTGATGACGCATTTCTGCCGTTCCGCGCACGTGATTTACCCGAATATTGCGGGCTGTACCCGCAGGATCATCGCCCTTCAAAGAACGGTAGGACGTCACTGCGTCGGGGGCGGTTGATCCGCCACCGGGTTTACAGCGACATTATGGAAAGACGCCACCCACCAGCCATCCTTGCGCCGCACGAGCACTTGCTCAAGCCGGGTGTGTATCGCCCCGTCGATCAGCTGTATTCCTGGGAGCACATGCTGCGCCCCCCGGACCACGGAAAGCGTGTCGACGATCGCCACGTCAGGCTTCAACAGCGTGATGTGCTGAACGGTCTGATGATTGGTGCTTCCCTTATAGATCGTCGAGAAAATGGTTCGGTGCTGCCGTAGAAAGGGCTCTCTCCCGACCGTGAACATGCCAACGATATTCGTGAAAACGACGTTTGGCAGAACCCGGGCCCCGAATTCCTCAGCATTCCCACTGTTCCATGCCTTGTCCTCGGCCGCGACCAGCGCGAAGATCTCGGACCTCGTTGCAGCATCTGGGCTGAGATCTTGCGCCATGGCGGACCGAACAAACACAACCGCCGTTAACAGAAGCAGGGGAACACTGTAGCGGGCAAGTCGCATCACGCCCTCCCATCAAGACAGATACGAAGGATGTCACAGCCGTATCGGAAAGCAACGGCTCCCTGCCATCCGGATTGGTCGCTTGGTTGCGTAGATACCCTCCACCTTGTGACGCTTTTCCGCGGCGTAGCGTAGCCATCTTACCCGCATGGATGAAGCCAGTACCCGCGGCCGAATGTCTGAGAATGGCAAGGCTAGCGGACGTTCGCACAGTTCTCGTTAACGGAAGAAGCAAACGACCGAATACGCTTTCGCCGGAAGCGCTTCGCAACGCGTTTCGAACGGATTGAAGAGCAGTAGCCTAAGCCGACCATTCTTCGCACATGTATCCACATGATCAGTCCGCCGTACAAGAAGAGGCCCACGAAGAGGATCGCCGCACCGGCATTGTACGACCATTGCTCAACTACCGTTGCCGGGACGAGCAAGCAGATCATAGGTGCAACTGCGATTAGATGGTGCCGCAGTGTCGGCATCCCGGCCCAACCGACTCTTATCCATTCGCGATCGACGATCCGTCGCAGACGGTGACTTAGCTGCGCCATGCCTCGCTCCTGATCAGATTAGCGAATGTCCGCAACTGGGAGGAAAGCGGACAGACGCCCTTCGCTGCCCTAACGAGCGAAGATCGCGATTGCGGGCGCGAGCAGAGCGTACACTGCTACAATTACTCTCGTGCTGTTCGCGTGGCCGCGGCGTGCCAGGAACCAGCCGAACAAGAGAGGCACAGTCAGAAGGCCCAGCATCAACAGCCCGCTTACCGGGCGGGTTGGGGAAGGACGGCGATAATCGTCAGCTTGGCTCGTCGCGTCAGGCACCTCTTCTTCTATCCATGACGCGGCAATGCCCGCAATTGGGCGTTAGCGGACCGGCGGCTTTGGCGCGCTTCCTGCCGGTCCACTTCTGGGCGGGACAGCGGGATAGTGGACAATTCGGTAGCATGTTGGCTGTTCATCAGCTTGCAAAAGAAGCGAGGCTCGGATCAGATCAGGAGGACAGGCGTCTGGCGACCAGGACCTTCCTCAGGCTGACCACGGCAGATCCCACCCATCTACTTGTCGGCCTGTCGACACATCGACAGGCAAGATAGTCCCTGCCCGACACCCAACACCCCGCCAGACCATGCGCCTTGCCTGCTCCCGAACCGCCGCCCCACGCGCGCCAGGGCAGGGGATGAACAACCGGGTTTCGCATCGCACGGCCGTCACGGCCTCGCCCGCCACGGGATGCGGCCAAACCGCTGGCACCGGCCAAAATGCTTCTCGACAAGCCATCATGTCGACATGTAGCAGCGTCGCCATGCCGACAATCGCGATCATCAGCCAGAAGGGCGGGGCGGGGAAGACGACGCTGGCGCTTCACCTCGCCGCGATTGCGCAGGAGGCGGGGCGCGTTGCGCTCATCATCGATACCGATCCGCAGGCCACCGCCAGCCAATGGGCGGCCTGGCGCCAGGATCAGCCGCCCGAAGTGATCGACAGCCCCCCGCCGCGGCTCGCCGCCAAGGTCGCCGCGGCGGAAGGGCAGGGGGCCGAGCTCATCGTCATCGACACGCCCCCCCATGCCGATAGCGCCGCGCGCGCCGCGGTCGAGGTCGCCGATCTCGTGCTGATCCCGTGCCGCCCGAGCGCCTTCGACCTCGCTGCGATCCAGACCACGGCGAAGCTCGTGCAACTGCTGCGCAAGCCCGCTTTCGTCGTCTTCACCGCCGGGCCTCCGAACGCAGCCCGCGTCTATGCCGAGGCGGGGGAGCTGGTCGACAGCTACGGCACGCCGCCTGCGCCCGTGATCCTCCCCGATCGCGCCGCTTATCGCCATGCCAGTGCCGAAGGGCGCACCGTGACCGAGTTGGAACCCGAGGGCCGCGCCGCGGCCGAGATCCGCGATCTATATAAATGGACATGTCGACAGCTAGACATGCCGGCACCGCGTTTTCGAAAGGCCGTCTGATGAGCCGCAAGCCGAGCTTCGCCAATCTGCGCACCGCCGCCCCAGCGCCCAAAACGCCGCTGGCCGATCTTCCCCGGCAACAGGCCGCAGCTGTATCGGACGAGGCCGAAGACAGGCCAAAAGCGCCCGCCACACCACGCCCGGAAAGCCGGGTCGGCCGCAAGCAGATCGCCGGTTTCTTCACCCCGGAGATGAGCTTTGCCATGCACATGCTCGCCCGGCGTCAGGACCGCAGTTTGCAGGCGTTGATGGCAGAAGCGTTCAACGATGTCTTACGCAAGTACGGGGAAAGCCCGATTGGAGAGTGATCCACAATGAACCATGAAACAATGGTGGCGTGGATGGTGAAAGGTATGATTGAGTAATGGACCGCGAAGTTATCGCCTACGGGCTTATCATCCTGGTGGTGGTTATCGGCTTGCCGTTAGGCGCCTGGTCCTGGGAAAAGCGTCGTCGCCAGAAACTGCGCCGCCAGGCATCAAGCGCTACGGTCATTGATAAACAAGGCGCGGCTGCGGGTAGCTTTAGTCAAGCAGAAGAATGAGTATCGCTGCCCATAACGCCAGTGATGGCGGCAACGCGATGATGAGGCCGTAGAGAGGTGGCCTGCGTGAAGTGCCGTACATTGGGTCGTCTCCTGTCGACCCCCAGGCGCTGTCTCCCATCCTGAAAAAAACACGCCAACATCAAGCGCCGCAAGCTTGTCGTCGACTTACTGGCCACTCCTCTATTCAACGACCGCGGAAGCGCGAAGTTGCATATGCCTGGAGCCGGCCGATCCATGAAGTAGACGGCGCGAGGGCAGGGGCCTCGTCCCCTAAGTCGCTGATAAGGCCGGCTTCAGCGATCAGTGGCCCTCGACGGCATTCAGGATCGCGCGGCCGTAATTGGTCTTCTTGAACTTCTCGCCGGCTGCGCGGGCTTCGTCCTTGCTGATCCAGCCCTGGAGGTAAGCGATTTCCTCCAGACACGCGATCTGGATGCCCTGGCGGTGCTGGAGCGTGCGGACGAACTCGCTCGCCTCGAGCAGGCTGTCGTGCGTGCCGGTATCGAGCCAGGCATAGCCGCGGCCCATCTGTTCGACGTAGAGGTCGCCCGCCTCCATGTAGAGGCGGTTGAGGTCGGTGATTTCCAGCTCGCCGCGCGCGGAGGGCTTCAGGTTGCGGGCATAGTCCACGACGCGATTGTCGTAGAAATACAAGCCGGTCACCGCGCAGTTCGACTTCGGCTGCGCGGGCTTTTCCTCGAGGCTGAGCGCACGGCCGTCCTCGGCCAGCTCGACCACGCCATAGCGCTCCGGATCCTCGACGCGGTAGCTGAACACCGTCGCGCCGTGGGAGCGGTTGACTGCGCTCGCCAGCAGGTCGCTGAGGTGCGCGCCGAAGAAGATGTTGTCGCCCAGTACCAGCGCGACATTGTCATCACCGATGAAGTCCGCGCCGATCGTGAACGCCTGCGCCAGGCCGTCAGGACTGGGCTGCTCGGCATAGGACATCTGCAGGCCGAATGCCGAGCCATCGGCGAACAAGCGCTTGTAATTGTCGAGATATTCCGGGCTGGAGATGATCAGCACGTCGCGAATGCCGGCGAGCATCAGCACCGACAGCGGGTAATAGATCATCGGCTTGTCATAGACCGGCAGCAGCTGCTTGTTCACCGCCAGCGTCGCCGGGTGGAGCCGCGTGCCCGAACCGCCCGCGAGAATGATGCCCTTCATGCCTTGGTGGCTCCGATCAGTTCGTCGAGGATGTCGCTCAATGCGTCCTGCCACGGACGCGGCTCGATGCCGTAAGCCGCGCCGATCGCGGCATAGCTGAGCAGCGAATTGGCCGGGCGCTTGGCCGGCGTCGGATAATCGCTGGTGGGGATGCCCTTCACCGCGGCCGATGCCCCGCCGCGGGCCGCGCTCTGCGCGAAGATCTCGCGCGCGAAGCCCGCCCAGGTGGTCGGCCCGGCGTTGGAGAAGTGGAACGTCCCGGTCGGTGCGGTGTCGTCTTCGACCAGCCGGACGGTGATCGTCGCCAGCGCCTTGGCCAGATCCGCCGCGCTGGTCGGCGTGCCATGCTGGTCCTCGACTACCGTCAGCGTGTCGCGCTCGGCGCCGACGCGAAGCATCGTCTTCACGAAATTGTTGCCATGCGCCGAGACGACCCAGGCCGTGCGCACGATGACGTGACGCGCACCGCTCGTGCGCACCGCCAACTCGCCACCCAGCTTCGACGCGCCGTAGACACCCAATGGCGCGACGGGATCGTCGACCTCCCACGCGCCCTGTTTGTCGCCGGCAAAGACGTAATCAGTCGACACCTGCACCAGCGGGATACCTGCCTTGGCGCAGGCCTCGCCGAACGCGGCCGGGGCCATGGCGTTGACCGCCCAGGCGGTGACGACGTCGCTCTCCGCCTTGTCGACCGCGGTATAGGCCGCACCGTTGATCACCGCGGCCCACTCACGTTCTGCTACTTTGGCGGCGATCGCAGCGGTATCGGTGAGGTCGAGATCGGCGACATCGATCGCGACGACCTCGTAGCCCGCCGGCCAGGCGCAGCGCTGCAGCTCGGTGCCGAGCTGGCCGTTCCCGCCGGTGACGAGGATAGACTTCACGCTGCGACACCCCGGCGCTGCGCCGCGCCCTTCTCGACGATCGGGCGCCACCATGCCTCGTTATCGAGATACCAGCGCACCGTCTTCTCAATGCCGGTCTCGAACGTCTCCTGCGGCCGCCAGCCGAGTTCCTGCTCGATCCGCGTCGCGTCGATCGCGTAGCGCTTGTCGTGCCCCGGACGGTCGGCGACCGAGGTGATCTGTGTCGCATAGGGCTTGCCATCGGCGCGTGGGCGCAGCTGGTCGAGGATGCCGCAGATCGTGTGGACGACCTCGATGTTCTGCTTCTCGTTGAACCCGCCGACATTGTAGGTTCGGCCAAGCTGTCCACGCTCGAACACCGCCTGCAGCGCGCGGACGTGATCTTCGACGAACAGCCAGTCGCGCACCTGATAGCCCTTGCCGTAAACCGGCAGTGGCTCACCATCCAATGCCTTGGCGATCATCAGCGGCACCAGCTTCTCGGGGAAGTGATAGGGGCCGTAATTGTTCGAGCAATTGGTGATCAGCACCGGCAGGCCAAAGGTGTGGCCCCAGGCGCTGACGAGGTGGTCGGAGCCCGCCTTCGACGCCGAATAGGGCGAGCGCGGGTCATAAGGCGTATCCTCGGTGAACAGGCCTTCCTCGCCGAGCGAGCCGTACACTTCGTCGGTCGAGATATGGTGGAAGCGGAAACGCTCCTTCGCGTCGCCCTCAAGGCCCTGCCAGTAGGAGCGTGCCTCGGCGAGCATCGTATAGGTCCCGACGACATTGGTCTGGATGAACGCGCCCGGCCCGTCGATCGAGCGGTCGACATGGCTCTCCGCGGCGAGGTGCGTGATCACGTCGGGCTTGAACTCGGCAATTGCGGCGCGGACGGCCTCGGCGTCACAGATGTCGCCCTGGACGAAACGGTAGCGGTTGCTGTTCGCCACGCGCTCGACCGTCGACAAGGTGCCGGCATAGGTCAGCTTGTCGAAGTTGAGCACCTCATAATCGGTGTTCTCGATGAGGTGCCGCACCAGGGCCGAGCCGATGAAACCGGCCCCGCCGGTGACGAAGATACGCATGGGGTGAGTGTCCTTCAGGCGAGCGGGATCAGCGGGTTGCCGTCATAGGCGAAGGGGCTGTCGAAGTCGGCGAGCGTCGGCTGAACCTGGTCCTTGGCGGACAGCTCAGGCACCGCGCCGGCGGGGATCGGCCAGTCGATGCCGACGCTGTCCCAGCGGATCCCGCCGTCGTGATCCGGGGCGTAGGTATCCGAGCATTTGTAGGTCACCTCACAATCGGGCTCGAGCGTCACGAAGCCGTGCGCAAAGCCGATCGGGATAAACAGCTGGTGGCCGTTCTCGGCGGAAAGCTCCGCGCCGACCCACTGGCCGTAGGTGGGTGAGCCGCGGCGCACGTCCACCGCCACGTCCCAGATCCGCCCGCGGATGCAGCGCACCAATTTGTCCTGTCCACGAGGCGGCGTCTGGAAATGCAGGCCCCGCAAGGTAAAGGCGGGCACGGACAGCGAATGATTGTCCTGCACGAACCGGCACGTGATGCCGAGCGCGGCGAACGCGGGCTCAGAATAGACCTCGGTGAACCAGCCACGGGCATCGCCGTGGCGCTTGGGACGGATGAGCTGGACGGAGGACATCACCTTTTGCCTATCTTTTGCAAGGGATCGTTGCAATTGCACCGCAAAGAACCGCGGCTACCGGATCGCCGGGGCAAGAGGCAGCAATGAAGGGGCTGCACAGATTTCTGTTCCCAAAAGCGCCCACACGGGACGACCCTGCCGTACAGCCGCGACTTGGCTTTGGTGATGTGCCGGAGTAGATTTGTCCATTACGGATCAGGTTGACAGTATTTGACGTAAAGCGTCATTCGTTACCTGAAAACGTACCGAGATTTGAAAGTGTAAAATGTTGAAGAGAATTCGATACCAAATCAGCTTAGGATTGCTAGTTGGTGTTGTTCTTCCCGTTTTGATACGGCAGCTAATGTTTAGTCTGCCGTTCTATGTGACGACGCATTTGGTGACGATTTTCGGTAGCGTCATAGCCATCATATTGGGATATCTGGGATATCGCAGAATGTTGCTGTTTCCCGGAATATCTTCCGGAGGCTATGCGATAACATCACTTACAATAACATTTTTCGCGCTCGTGCTGATAATGTTTGTCCTGCGCCTTGATTACACACGGCTGCAGATGGCGAGCTCCTATATATTGTCTGTAGCGACCCTACTTTTCATTCATTTGAAGTTCGAAAGATCGAGGGAGTTCTTCTTTTCCTACGTTCCCGGCGGCTTGGCGGGAGAGCTCGCGCATGTGCCCAATGTGCGCTGGCACCGCATAGAAACGCCAGATACGGAACTGAAAGGGGAGGATGCCGTCGTGGTCGACCTGCATGTCGATCATGACCCGCGATGGGAGAGCGCCATCACCAAATGGGTTCTTGCAGGAATTCCACTATATGACGCGAGATTGGCCAAGGAGCAGCTTACTGGACGAGTGGAAATAAACCACCTCTATGAGAATACGCTTGGCTCTCTTAATCCAAACAACGTGCTGTTGAAAGCAAAATCCGTATTGGACTTCTTCATATCGGCTCTCCTGATATTGCTCCTGTTGCCAATAATGATCGTCATCGCGATGCTGATAAAGCTAGACTCACCCGGTCCCGCAATTTTCAGGCAGAGGAGAATGGGGTTCAGGGCAAAGCCATTCACCGTGTACAAGTTTCGCACCATGTATGCTGCGGGCGAAACACGCGATGCCGAGGCGTTGCTTCAAAGTGCTATGACCAAGGATGGGGATGCCAGGATCACAAGGTTTGGCCGTATCTTGCGGCGAACCCGGTTGGATGAACTTCCCCAGCTGTTCAACATCCTGAGAGGTGACATGAGCCTTATTGGCCCAAGGCCGGAAGCAGTGGCGCTGAGTGAATGGTATGAAACTCAAATTCCGTTTTACCATTATCGCCATATTATCAAGCCAGGACTGACGGGGTGGGCGCAAGTCAACCAAGGACATGTTACTGACGTAAATGATGTCAGGGAAAAGCTTAATCTCGATTTCTACTACGTGAAAAACTATTCCATCTGGCTAGATATCCTTATTGCGCTTCGGACGATTGCGATCGTGTTTACCGGAACGGGCGCGCGATAAGTCGCATGGAAAGCTCTGGCGCAGGCAATAGCTGACGCTGATGGAAGCATGGGCGCTGCTGGACCGCGCAAATCGTCTCCGATACGCAGGCCATACTTCGAGCGGAGCGCATGCGTTGCATGTGGCAGCAAGACGAAAGAGGAAAGCATGACGACGCGTAAGACGGCACTGATCACGGGTGTTACCGGGCAAGACGGTGCCTATCTCGCCGAACTTCTACTAGCCAAGGGCTATGAGGTTCACGGCGTGAAGCGGCGTTCGTCGTCGTTCAACACCGGGCGGATCGAGCATATCTACCAGGACCCGCACGAGGAGAACCCGCGCTTTCACCTCCATTATGGCGACCTAACGGATTCGACCAACCTCATCCGACTGGTGCAGCAGACGCGGCCGACCGAGATCTACAATCTCGCCGCGCAGAGCCATGTTCAGGTGAGCTTCGAGACGCCGGAATACACCGCCAATGCCGATGCGGTCGGAACGCTTCGTCTTCTGGAGGCGATCCGCATTCTGGGCATGGAGAAGGAGACGCGCTTCTACCAGGCGTCGACGTCCGAGCTTTACGGCCTGGTCCAGGAAGTGCCGCAGAAGGAAACAACGCCCTTCTACCCGCGCTCGCCTTATGCCGTGGCCAAGCTCTACGGTTACTGGATCGTCGTGAATTATCGCGAAGCCTATGGCATGCACGCGTCGAACGGCATCCTGTTCAACCACGAAAGCCCGCTGCGCGGCGAGACGTTCGTCACGCGCAAGATCACGCGGGCCGCTGCCGCGATCAAGCTGGGCCGGCAGGAGAAGCTCTTTCTTGGTAACCTCGACGCCAAGCGCGACTGGGGTCATGCGCGCGAATATGTCCGTGGCATGTGGCTGATGCTGCAACAGGACGAGGCGGACGATTATGTGCTGGCAACGGGCGAGACGACGCCGGTGCGCACGTTTGTCGAATGGTCGTTTGCCGATGTCGGCATCAGCTTGCGCTGGGAAGGCGAGGGCGTGGACGAAAAGGGCTATTGCACCCAAAGCGGCAAGTGCCTGGTCGAGATCGATCCGCGCTACTTCCGCCCGACCGAGGTCGACCTGCTGATCGGCGACCCGAGCAAGGCCAGGGAAAAGCTTGGCTGGGTGCACGAGACATCCCCACGCGATCTGGCGCGCGAGATGGTGCTCGCTGATCTTGAAGTGATGAAGACCGCGCCGATCGCCAAGGGAGCGTGAGATGATCGGCCAGCCTTATGACCTTGCCGGTAAGCGGGTATATGTCGCCGGACACCGCGGCATGGTCGGTTCTGCGATCGTGCGACGTGTTGGGTTGGAGGGGTGCGAGGTGCTCACCGCCTCGCGCGCCGAGCTCGACCTGAAGAACCAGGCCGCGGTGCGCGCCTGGTTCGCGGCGAACAGGCCCGATGCGGTGTTCCTGGCCGCGGCGAAGGTTGGCGGGATCCTGGCGAACGACAGCTTTCCGGCTGATTTCCTCTACGACAACCTCATTATCGAGGCGAACATTATCGAGGCGGCGCACGTGCAGGACGTGGAGAAGCTGCTGTTCCTCGGCTCGTCGTGCATTTACCCCAAATTTGCACCCCAGCCGATCACCGAGGATGCGCTGCTCACCGGCCCGCTGGAGCCGACCAACGAATGGTATGCGATCGCCAAGATCGCAGGGATCAAGCTGGCGCAGGCGTATCGCCGTCAGCATGGCCGCGACTTCATCTCCGCCATGCCGACCAATCTCTACGGCCCCGGGGACAATTATGATCTAGCCGGCGGCCATGTTCTGCCGGCGCTGATCCGCAAGGCGCATGAGGCAAAGCTGGCGGGCGCGGCCGCTATCGAGATCTGGGGCACCGGTACGCCGCGGCGCGAGTTCCTCCACGTCGACGATCTGGCCGACGCCTGCGTGTTCCTGATGCGCCGTTATTCGGGGGAGAGCCACGTCAATGCTGGATCGGGCGAGGACATCGCGATCGCCGATCTGGCGCAGCTGGTATGCGATGTCGTCGGTTTCGAAGGGGCAATCCAGCGCGACACCAGCAAGCCCGACGGAACGCCGCGCAAGCTGATGTCCGGTGACAAGCTGGCAGGCATGGGATGGCAGCCGCGCATCGGCCTTCGGGAAGGCATTGCCGGCGCCTATCGCGATTTTCTCGACCAGTCGGTTACCAAGCGCGGCTTGTAGGCGAGGGGCAGATGGTATGCCGCGCCGCGCCGCACATACCATCTTACGGATTATTTAGGCGTACCAGTTGCGGGGCAAATGCATTTCGGGCTGACCGGGCACGTTCACGATATCAAGGTCGTGCGGAAAGTGCGTGGCATGGCCGGTCACTTCCGCACGGTCCTTTCGAAGGAACGTCATCTCGATCAGCGGCGGGATGCTAACGCCGCGCGCGGTGATAATCGGTGATGAATTGTTCGGATGGGCATGAACAACATGATGCGTTTGCAGCAACCGGCGCATAACATCGCGGTGGAACGCAGAATCCAGAATGCGGTCCATGGCGTGCAATTCGATCACGATGATACGAAACCGGCGTAAGTTTTCCTCGCTCACATTGGCGAGCACACCCCATTCTGCATTCTCGATATCCATTTGCAGGATCAGGTCGCTGTTTCCAGGGGCATGTCTGTTGATCCAGGCGTCAAGCGTGGTGAAAGGATCCTGATTGAAAATCCCAAGATAGCGCGGCTCGAAGTGAAAGAGGTTATGGTTGACCGATGCTTTTTCGACAGACGCATCGGCTAGGTAACAAGGGATGCCGAGGTCGGCGAAATATTCCTCAAACGCTGCACTTTCGGCAACGCCGGGAGAAAACAGCGCGGCGACGCCTTCAAGGTCATCAGGGACAAGATAAGCGCCATCATTGTTTCCTCCTATGCGAACAAGAGGAATCTTTGTCTTTACAGGGCGCAAATCGCGAATCAATGATGACGCTTTGGCAAGATCAATAGGAGACGCCGAAAAGCCAAGCTGCAAAAGAGCGTGTTTGACACGACTGCGTAGCATCCGGGTATCCTATGCGAATGATGTAACTGGGCTTTGGTTTCTACCTGTAATATATAAAAACGGTTCTTTGATGGCGCCAAGGATATTGGCTGGGACGCCGATGTCAAACTACCATGCGGATACAGTGGCGTTATACTGTATTACGGTACTGCCCGTTCATGCAGCCTGACATGTGCTATCGGGGCCGGCGCGGGCGCGTGACTGCTTGGGCCGCCTGTATGTTCCAGCGCTCCAGCGTTTCGGCGGGCGTATAGTCTTCGATCCGGGAGACCGCCCGATCCATGTACACGCCCGACAAGGTGCCTTCGGATGCGGCGTCGAACATGATCGCCTGGTTCGGCTGGGGCGCGACGAACCGGAGCGCGCGCAGCGAAAGGGCCTGTCCCAAAACGTGGATGCCGGTTGAGCATTTGCGCGGATCGACGCCGATGAGGTTAAGGCAATCTGCGATCTGTACCTGATTGAGCTGAATGGCGATTTTCGACGGCGGCTTTTCCGCGCTGATCGTTTCGATCGCGAGATTCCTGATCGAGCCGCCGAACGACTGAAAATAGCAGCACCCGTCCGCGGTCAGGTTGGTGAAATTAGAGAAACTGGAATGGATCCAATAGGCATAGGCACCTGACCGCACATCGGTGACTTCGAGGTCGCGGAAGCTGTTGTACGTGACATCCTCGAAGCCCGCGTCGCAATAGAAACCGTAACGGGTCACTTGCCCGGTGACGGAGATGTTTTCGAAACAGGAGCGATAGACGACGCCCGCCAGCGCGATGCCCGTGCCGGTGTTGACGATATGAATGTCGCGCAAGGTCGTCTGGTGGATCGCGGCGCCATTGCCCGCCGTCGACAGGCGGATCCCGTCGCACGGATTGTTCGCTACCGCGCCGAGCAACCGGATGCCGGACAGCGCAAAGCCCATGATTGAATCCGTCGTCTTCGCCTCGACATGGATGGCGGGCCGGCCTTTTCCCGATGCCGCCAGGATGATGCTGTGCTCGACGCCATCGCCTTCGATCCGGATACCGCGATTGATCGTGAGCGTGCGGGTGATCCGGTAGCGACCTGCCGGGATGCGCAGTTTGCGGCCTTGTTCGGACGCGGCGCGGATCGCGCGCTCGAAGGCCGCGGTATCATCCGCGGTGCCGTCGCCGCGTGCCCCGAACTGCGTGACCTGAATGTCACCTTGGTCCGATGACGACGCTGCGGCAGGGCTGTTCAGCGCCTGGGCCGCGCCAGGCGCGGCAACGCCCGTTGCCAGGATCTTGATGGCGTTGCGCCGCGATGTTTGGTTCGACAAGGGTTCTTCCACTCCACGAGTACGCGAGCGCCTATGACGCACAGGCGCTTGCCTGTGATCCAGGCGGCATAAACGATACACCGGTCGTGCGGCCTGGTGCTTGCAATTGACGCCCATGGACGTGCGCGGTAGCAGCGCACGCGATGCAGGGTCATTGCAGCCTTGCGATGTATCCGTTGGGCCTTCACCATCGGTGACAAACGCAGGACATGCACATGAGACTAACCGACATGCGTTCGCGGTGTGTCGATACGACAATATTGGGTTGTCGGGAGATTACGCTGTGAATCACATCGTGGTTCGCACGCATGGTGGCTTGAGACATCAGATATTCACATTTCTCTATATGCGCCTTCATGCCAATTGGATCGGTGCATCTTTGTATGAGATGCCCGATCTTCGTTACGTGCACGGCTGCGCTCGCAACGTTGAGACGGTTTGCGCGCCTGCCCCGTCGCGGTTCCAGCGAGCGGTGCCCGTCATGCGTCTGCCCAAGGCTCTCACACGAGCAGGGCAGCGCACGCGGTTGTCGTCGTTCCGATGCAGCGATGGCAAGGCGGCATCCCTCTGGCAGCGATGCTGCGCGGATACAAAGACATTAAACCGCGTGCGCTGCGTCAGCGGTTCCTTGATGTCCTCAAAAGGCTGAAAATGTTCCCTACGCCTGAAGTCCGCCCTGCAGTGAACATTCTGCATCAGTATAATGAACTGCTGTTCAAGCAGCATTTTGACCCGGTTCGGAATGGGTTCGATGTGGTCGAAAACGATGACAGTCCACGCATATGGGATCTGGTCATTGTTTTCGAAGCGATTACCGCACCCCAATCGCTGCGGGTGCGCGGCAATCGCGTAGTTTTCATATCTGGCGAACCCCCGGAAATTGGCAATTACACCACGGCGTTCTTGCGTCAGTTCGATTTGGTTTTCTGCGCCGGTGCCAGCTCGGGGTCGCGGGTGTCGGGTGAGCAACATTTCAACAATTGGCATTTCGGATACAGCCGGGATACCGGCTATCGCTACGAGCACGATTATATCCGCAATCTACCGCCTCCGGAAAAGACGCAGATGCTCTCGACGGTCACGTCGAATCTGAATTACCTGCCAATGCACATCAAGCGCCGCGCATTGCTGGATCGGCTGGCGCGCGATTATGCGGGCAGGATCGACATATTTGGCCGTCCCCATCGTTATGTGGAGTACAAGGAAGATGCTATTCTTCCTTATCGATTTCACTTGTGCGTCGAAAACTGCTCAGTGCCCGATCTGTGGACGGAAAAGGTTGCCGATTCAATATTGAGTTATGCGGTGCCAGTATATGCGGGCTGCCAAAACATAGATGACTATTTTCCAAATTCAACAATCGCGATAGATCTAGACGACTACTCTAGAGCCTGCCGAACAATCGAAAACATATTATTCGAAGGGGAGTCGATCTATCAAGCTATGTTGCCCGCACTGACTAAGGCCCGGAAAAGCCTTTTGGACACATATGATATTTCGGCACTGGTCGGCACGTTGTTGAGTCAAGAAAGCGCGCAAGACGCCCGAAGCGTCATCGTGAAGCCCGATGCGCAATTCGGCTTATATAGAACAAGGAACATGGCAGGACGTGTAAAGCGTAAGATAAATACTATTATGTGGCGTCAAAAGGTTAAAAACCGTGGTTGACAGCATGTGCTACAGATCTCCTGCCATATCTATAGTTATACCTGTATTTAATATAGAAAAGTATATCGGAGAATGCCTGAATAGCATTTTTAGTTCTCCGGGATTTGACGAAAACTGCGAAGTAATTATTGTAGACGATGGATCGGAAGATGGAAGCGTAGACATCATAGAGCGTATGTGTCGAAGCAAGAAAAACGCCATTATAATCCAACAAAAAAACTCAGGCAATGGCGCTGCCAGGAATAAAGGCTTATTGGAAGCGAGAGGAAAGTATATCTGGTTCGTAGACGGAGACGACAAGATATGCTCTACTGCAATAGAAAATCTTGTGGAGCGTATAAAGCTATTTTCTCCGGAAGTGCTGGCATTTGAGTTCGCCACAATTGGCGGAACAATGAAAAAATATAGATACTTGCCGGTCTACAACAAAGTTGTAGATCCAATACGCTTTATTATTTCTGGCCGCCCCCCTAGTGCGGCTTGGCCATACGTTTTTTCTCGTGCGCTCCTCGAGGGGTCAGATATTAAGTTTCAGCCGGGAATCTTTCACGAAGACGCCCTGTTTGTGACTACTGCTTTAACTGAAGCAAAATCTATCCTGAGAATGCCGGAAACTCTTTATGAGTACCGTTTGCGTTCTGGATCGATAATGGCCATCAGCAAGCCGGAAAAGCATATGGCAGACATGCTATTTATTGCGGAGGCGCTCGGTATGCGCGCTGACCAAGCGCCGGCCGGCAGCGCGAAGCAACAGGCACTCGCCCGGGAAGTCGGATTCGCCTTGGCCGCCGCACGTTATTATGCCGCTCGAAGCGATCGCCGGAGCCGGCAACGAACGGCGTCTTTGTCGCGCACGTTATCCGCTGGCGCGCGATGGTGGCGGCATTTCCCGCGCCGCGTGCTGATCAACTATGCGCGTCTTCTCGGACTGGCGGCATTCCAGATGCCCCTGACGAGAGGCCCGAAATGACGCTGGCATTCGTCGTCTATCTTGGGCTGACGCTCGCCTTGATGGCGATCTGGGCCGCTCCGACGCGCAAGCTGGCGGTCGGCGTCGAAGAAACCGCCCATGCCGCCACGCAGGCAGCGGTGATATCGATCGCCTTGTTCACGGTGGTGATTGGTGGCCGCTATAATGTTGGCGGGGATTATTTCGGCTATATCGATTATTATCGATGGACGTCGCTTGGCGACAGCATCAACGATGTCGTATTCGAGCCGGGCTTCCTGCTGCTGATTCAGTTTCTGAAGCTGTTCAGCATGCCTGAACGCTCGATCATCGTGGTAAGCAGCTTCATACAGATCGGGCTATTCTCGCTCTGGCTGCGCAAACATCCGCAAATCGCGCCTTTTGCGGTTTTCGCCTTCATGACGCTGGTCCTGCTCGATGTGAACAACATCGTCAGGCAGGGCATTGCCTTTTTTGCCGTTCTGCTGGCCATTTCCGCCGTTGCGGAGCGCCGCTGGGTAGCGTTTTTTGCTTGGGGACTATTTGCTTATCTGTTCCATCGCAGTGCGTTGATCATCTTCCCGATCGGCATTGCCCTGCGTTGGGTGCCGCTCCCGAAAGTTCAGTTTCAAGCAGCGGCGCTTGTCTTTTCGTACGCTTTCGTCGGGCTGTTCTTCGACCAGATCGTAAGCCTGTTCACATTGATGACATCCCTTATTGGTTATTCTGGCTATGCCGATGTCACGCGTGCCGACCTTTCCTTCACTAAGGAACAATCGTCCCTTAACCTGGGAGTGTATCTATGGCCGATAGTCGACTTGATAATAATATCCTACTCGGCCAAGCTTGCTAAGCATTATGAGGTTATGAATTATAAAATATACCATAACTTTTATATTGCTGCTGCCTTGCTGCAGCCTGTGGCCAATGCCTGGGACTTTCTTCCTTTTGCACGCGGCCTGTTCTACTTCGTGGCGATGCGTTCCATATGTATCGGGTTTGTTATGCACTACTGCCTGATGGTGTCGCGAAAGCCGCGTGATATCGTGATTGCGTCAGGTATCGGCGCGGTTTTCCTGCTCTGGCTCATCGTCGCCGTTTCGCGTGGAGCGGCGTGGAGCGCTCCCTATCAGTTTTCCTGAGCGCATCATGTCGGAACGCCTGCGTGTCCTGGTACTGGCCTATATGATTTCGCCCGTCCGCGGCTCGGAATATGCCGTGGCGTGGAATTATGTCGAAACCATGCGGGCGCATTGTGACCTGACGGTCCTGTACGGCGCAGCCGGACCGCATATGGGCGACGTTACCGATTTCCCGAGCCCCAGCTTTGTGGATCGACGCGCGCCAGGGGACGTCACGTTTCGTTTCGTACCCGAGCCGCCCCTGGCGCGGCGCCTGAATGCGCTCAACCGACGCGGCATCCTGACGTACAGCTTCTATCTGGCCTATCGCATCTGGCACCGGGCGGCGCTGGCCGAGGCGAAGCGCCTCCTCGCGCGGGGCGATTATGACGTGATCCATTACGTCGGCCCGATCGGTTATCGTGAACCGGGCTATCTGTGGAAACTGCCGCTGCCCTATGTGTGGGGCCCTATCGGGGGGGCGACGAGTTTCCCCTGGCGGCTGCGCAGCGCCCTGCCGGGCAGGGGG
The DNA here is from genome assembly GCF_003950435.1 of Sphingomonas sp. ABOLG. Classification (NCBI taxonomy): domain Bacteria; kingdom Pseudomonadati; phylum Pseudomonadota; class Alphaproteobacteria; order Sphingomonadales; family Sphingomonadaceae; genus Sphingomonas; species Sphingomonas sp. ABOLG. Next base: position 12,538 of record NZ_QQWW01000019.1, on the reverse strand, counting down.
CAGCTGCGGCTGATTGCCCGCACGCTGGGCAATGCGGTGCAGCTTCGTTTCAGCGGCCGGGTGACCAGGGCACTGCGCCGCGCCGACGTTCTGTTCACCGCCACCACGGAAAACCAGGCGATCTTCGAGCGCCTGAAGGGCGTACGATCGCGCTATCTACCGGAGAACGGGATCGAAGGGACGATCACCCTCGACGAGAGCAAGTTTCCTGCCCGGCCGATTCGGATCCTATGGATCGGCTCACTGGAAGCGCGCAAGGGGCTGATCCTGCTGATCGAGGCGATCGGGATGCTGCGCGATCCGCAGCAGATCCGCGTCGATGTGCTGGGTAACGGGCCGCTTCGCGAGAGCCTGATCGCCCGCGCCGCGGAACTGGGGGTGAGTGACCAATTCCATTGGCATGGCCATGTTGCGCGTAGCGAGGTGCTGGATCTGCTCGATCGCAGCCACCTGCACGTCATCACCGGCCTCAATGAGGCAAATACAACCTCGATCTGGGAAGCGCTGGGCCACAGCGTACCAGTGATGACACTGGATCATTGCGGTATGCGCGACGTGGTTGAGCCCAGCTACGGCATCCGCATTCCCGTGACGGACATGCAAGGATGCAGTCGAGATATTGCCGCTGCGCTTGAGGAATTGATCGTGGCCCCGGAGCGGCTCGAAACAATGGCGCGTGCGTGCGCGACCGAATGCGATCGCTTTCGCATCGTTCATCGGCCAGGAACATTCCTCGATGCCTACAAAACGGCACAATCGCGGCATCGTGCAAGGATTACCGGTTGAAGCTGCAGTGGGATTTCGTCGGCCTGTTGGGCGCGCGCGGCGCCAAGCTGACGCTAGGGCTGGCGATGATGTTCGTCTATGCCCGGGTCTTTGGTGCCAGCGCGACCTATGACGCCTGGATCTGGGCGTTGGGCATCGTCAATGCGGCGGGAATGCTGCTGTTCGGGCCGATTACCGAGACGATCCGCGCCAGCTATGCCAGCATCGACAACCGCGAGGGCGAGGAGGCGGCCGAGCAGTATATAGCCACCATTGCCGTGATCATGATCGGCGGGGCGATCCTGGTTGCCGGGGCAGCGGCGCTGGCTCTGCCAACGCTGGCAACGGCCTTGGTGCCGCAGCAATCGGGCCAGGCGCCAGCGGCCACCTTCTTCCTGTATGCGCTTGCCCCATCCCTTGCCCTGTCGCAGGTGGTGGCTGTTCTGACCGCGCACCTCAATTGCCATGGCCGGGTTTATGCGCCGGAGATCGCGGGGACGGTTGGCGGCTGCGTCGGCCTTGCCCTTATTGTCACCTTTCCGCAGCTTCCCGCCACCTGGCTGTTGCTCGGAAGCTATTACGTCGCGCTGGTCATGCCGCTGCTGGTGGGGGCATCGTTCTGGCCCCAGCTCGTGCGTGCGCTGCTGCATCTGAAAGGCCCGGCATTCCGCCGCCATGCTCGCGAGGCATTGGGTTTTTCCATGCCGCTCCTGCTGCCCTATGCGCTCGGCCAGGTGGGCGGCGTGGTTGAGCGGCAATATGCGCTGCTCGCAGGAACCGGCGCCCTGTCGATCCTGAGCTATGCCTTTTTCGCGCGCAACACGGTGCAGGCCGTCTTCACGGCCGCGCTTTCGGCACTGGCGGTGCCCGCGCTGGCCCGGACCTGGAATGCCGAGGATATTGCTCCGTTTCGTGCGACGCTGACCCATTGGGTACGCCAGTGCCTGATGCTGGTCACGATTGGCATGGTCGCGCTGTTCGGCCTGTCGGACACCATACCGCCGCTGCTGTTCGGCGATAACATCACGGGCGCGCAGCAATCGCTGCTTAGCGAATTGCTGCGCTTCTATGCCGTCGCGATTGTCACCGTTGTCCTGTACCTGATGGGGGGATCGGCGCTGCTGGCGGCACGGCGGGGCAAGACCTATGCGGCGTTGGGCGCGCTGGCCAGCCTTGTTGCCTTGGCGCTGCTGCTGGCATTGTTTCCATTGATCGGCATTATCGCCATTCCGGTCGGCCTGACGATCAGCCACGCCCTGGCGGCGGGACTGATGTTTCGCGCGATCGACCCGGCCGATGGCTGGCAGGTCCTGCGTGATGCCGCTTTGCGTATCCTGGTCGTCGTGGTGGCAGGATCCATGCTCCGCGGTGCCGACACGTTGCTTGCTGCCGAATTCGGGCTTCCGGGACGTCTGGTTGCCGGGGGCGCGCTGGCAATCCTCCTGGCTGGATTATGGTGGCTGGCCGAGCATTGGCTGGGCCGCGACACCATGCGCTCCACGCCGACCAGTCAGGCTTTACGATGAAATTGCTGCTGCTCAATCCCTTTGACGCTTATGCCGGATCACAGCGTATCGGCCGCGACATGGCTCGGCTGCTTGCTGCGGCTGGCCATGACGTTCAGGTCAGGCTGGGCTTTGGTGGTGGCGGGTTCCTCAGCGATCTGCCGGAAACAAGGACCGACCTGGGGATCAGCAACGTGCCGATCCGCAAATTGCTTTATCCGTTATGGGCCTTGCTGGTCAGCTTGCCGGTTGCGATCGCCGCGCTGCGCGGGCGGATGATCTGGGCCAACACGGTCTATGCCGCGCTGCCGGCGCTGCTCGCAGTGTTGCTTTGTCCGCAGCGGGTGGCCGTGCATCTGCACGAGGCGACGTTTGCGCGGCCGTTCGCGATTATCCTGCGGCTGATCGCCCGGCGGGGCGTGCCGATCGTCTGCGTCTCTGCGGATCACGCTGCCCGCATCGGCCTGCCGGCGAAGGTTTTGTACAATCCGGTGTCGCTGCCCGATTGCGATACGCCATCGAGAGGCGATCGCCTACTGTTCGTGGGCACGACCCAGCCGATCAAGGGCTTTGCCCTGTTCGTGGCGGTCGGGGAAAAGCTGGACGACCTGCCGCTGCGCAAGACGGCGTATCTGTCGGACGAGGCGCGGCACGATCAGGCGCTGGTCGCGAGAGCGCGCCAAGCCGGAATCGAGATCGTCTTTGGCGAAGCGAACCCGCAGGTGCTGTACCGCGACGGCTTTCTGCTTCTTCAGGCATCCGATCCGGAGCTTTGTAGTGAAACGTTTTCGCTGGTCGCCGCTGAAGCAATGGCACGGCTGGTGCCCGTTGCGGGCGCCGGCACCACGGTGCTGCCCGAAGTTCTGGGCAATGCGCTGGCCTTTGATACGCCGTCACGCGATCCGGGGGAGATTGCAGGCGCCATCCGCTCACTTCATGCCGATCCTGCCCGGTATGCGGCGCTTCGCGTTGCCTGTTCATCCCGCCGCATGACCTTTTCGGAAGGCGCCTTTCTGGAACGGCTCGAGGATATACTTCGCACCATGAACGGACGCCCATCATGACATCGGCAAAGGCCATTCCCCTTGTCGGCACGGTGGGCGTTCCTGCCCGTTATGGCGGGTTCGAGACACTGGCCGAGCAGTTGTGCCGCCACGTCTGCGCCCGTGACGTGCCGTTCATCGTCTATTGCGAGCGCAGCGCTTATGGCCAGGATGAGCGCGGCGCCGATTTTGCCGGTCACCGGCGCATCTTCCTGCCGCTGCGCGCCAATGGCGTGGCCAGCATGTTCCACGATGCGCTGGCGTTGATTGATGCGGTGTTCCGGCGCAACGCCGATCAGGTCTTCATCTTCGGCTATTCGGGCGCCTGGATCCTGCCTGTGTTGAAGATGGTCAGACCGCGGGTGCGATACATCGTCAACGTCGATGGCATGGAGTGGCGCCGCGATAAATTCTCCACCCCGGCACGGCTGCTGCTGAAGGCATTGGAATGGTGCGCGGCGCGCACGGCATCGGTCGTCATTGCCGACAATGACGCCCTCGCCGATCTCTTCCGTGAGCGGTATCGCAACGAGCCGGTGGTGATCGCTTATGGCGGCGACCACACCGTGTTGCCTGCCACATCACCGGCCGATGTGGCCGTTTTTGAAGCCGCGCCGCGCGGCCATTATCTGGCGATCGCCCGCATCGAGCCGGAGAACAATACCGAGACGATTATTCAGGGGTGCATCGCGGCGGGGGTGCCGTTGGTGTTCATCGGCAATTGGCGAGCCAATGCTTACGGCCTGGCGTTGCGAGAACTTTATGGCGATGCCACTGGCATCACGCTTCTCGATCCCATCTATGACCAGGCCGGGCTAGAGCCGTGGCGGGCAGGCGCGATCGGCTATATCCACGGGCACAGCGTGGGCGGGACCAATCCCTCACTGGTGGAGGCGCTGTTCCATACTAGCCGGATGGCGAGCTTCGATTGCGCGTTCAACCGGGCGACGCTGTCGGGTGCCGGCAGCTATTTCACTGACGCCGACAGTCTCGCTGTGCTGCTACGCGACGGGCTGACGCCGATCGAGGATGAAGAACTGGCGCAATTGCGGGCCACCTATCGCTGGGATGCGATCGCCGCGCGTTATCTGGGCCTGCTGCAACGCTGACCTGCGGGGCATGACGGGGACCGGCAGCGTGACCGGCATGATCAGCGCTTCGGTCGAGTGCTGACGCTGACCTGATCCTCGGCCGTGGCGAATGCCGAACGGGCATCGCCCGTGGAGTCGTAATACCGGTCGATCCGATTGCGCAGCCGGGCCTGAACGCGATTGTTGATTCGGGTGCTGATGCGGGCCATCGGCTTGATGCCGGTTGCACGTGCCGCGTCTTCGCGCGTCTGGCGCTGACCGATCCGACCGGTATTCGCCTGGGGCGCACGGACCCATGTGTCATCAACGGGAGGGGGAGCGGGGCGCTCGACCTCTGCCGTTTCAGGATCACGCACCTGGGCCAGGACAGGTGGCGCTGCTAGCATCACGGCAGCCAGAAGAATAATTGGCGGAACGCGCATGATCATCGTCTGCCTGCTGTGGAACCTGCGGCCGGAACAAGCGCCACGCTTTTGATCTGGCCCGTTACGCCGCCGATTTCGGACGATGGCCGGGCGACTAGGCGAAGTACCTGAACCGGGCAAACGCCATTGACGGTGATGTCACCGGCGAAACGCCCGTTGTTTTCGGTCGACGCAGGAAGGTCGACCCGCCCCAATTCCCGCCCATCCCGACAGACCAGCTGCCAATAAGGCAGGGCGCGCGACGTTTGTTCGATCCCGGCGCTTGTACCCTGGAGACGATATCGCCCGGGCGGCAGCAACTGGAATTGCTGAAGCACGATACCGCCAACTGTGGAGGGCGCGGCGAAATCAAACAGGCCGCCTGCGCGATTGGACTGGATCGATGCCGTGACGCCGGCGTCGTTCATCACAGGCCTCCAGTCGAATACCGAGGGCGCTTCTAGATCGGCCGTGAAGCGCGGATCGCGCGATCGACGGCGATCACCTCCGGGGCGGAAGGATTGGTAATAGGCCCACGCCTCGTTGACTGCGCCGCTGTCCACCAGCGCATTGACGACCACTGCCTGCGGTTCGGGAGGAAGGGAAATCCCGCGCTGGGACAGGCGGCGGAACAAGTCTGCGCTGGCCTTTGGCGTCACGCTGGAATGGGCGAGATGGCTGACAAAGCCCAGGCTCCAGGGCGGCCGTGCGGCAAGCGTGTCAGCCAATGGTTCAATAACCGCCGGATGGGAAACCGCAGCGGTTAGGATCGGAAACAGGAGGTCGGACGCTGCGCGCGCTGTCCGCAAGGCGATGTCGTAATGACGAAGCGCGCCTGGAACATCCCCGCGGGCCACGGCATCGTCGATCAGCCACAGCCGCGTGCCCAGTTCGCGTCGCGACAGCGCATCCGAATGGGTGAAGAACTGGCGGGCGCGGTTGGTGTCACCGCGCGACAGTGTGTTCAGACCCAATGTGGTAAGGGCCTGCACGGCAAGCGGTTCGTCGACCAGCGCCTGGCGCGCGATCCGATCAGACCGCGCCCGCTGCCGGGCATCGGCATTTTGTGTCGTCAGTCGCGCTGCCAGCCGTGCGGCGATGCGGCCGTCATGCGGTGCCAGGGCGTAAGCCTGCTCCGCATTGGACTTTTGCAGCACAAAAGCGGCCGTCCGTGTCATCGAAAGATAGCAGAGCAACAAGGCAGCAGCCGCAAGAACGCAGCGCAGCGCCCATTCACGCCCCGAACGCTGCCTGCGGCGAACTGGACGCGCGTTGGCCATCAGCGGCTCGTGCCAGCCTTTTCGCGCCCATAGCCATAGCCATAGTCATAGTCATAGCCGAAATGCGCCTTGCGCGCTTCGAACTTGGTCAGCACCCCGCCAAGGATGTGCGCATTGGCTCCCAGTAGGCGCTGCAGCGCCGTCTTGACCAGGCTTGAACGAATGCCGTGCGATTCAACGGCATAGACCACGCCTTCGACCTGGCTGGCGATCAGCGGGGCATCGGCGAGACCCATCACTGGCGGACTGTCGATCACGACATGGTCGTAGGTTTCAAGCAATCGCGTCAGCAGCAGCTGAAGGCGAGGGCCGGTCAGCAGTTCGGCAGCGTTGGGCGGGATCGGACCGGCGGACATGGCGGTAAAGCCCAGGTCGCGCATCTCGAACGTCAGCTGGCTGATGTCATCGTTCCCGGCCAGGAAGTTGCTCAGGCCACGATCGTGATCCACCCCGCCGAGGTGGTGGACCGAGGGTGAGCGCATGTCCCCATCCACCAGGATCGCCCGCTTGCCCGAGCGGGCCAGCATTGTCGCCACGGCCAGAGCCGTGGTTGATTTGCCTTCTGCCGGCCGGGTCGAGGTAACGGCAAGTGAGCGGGGGACGCCATGCTGGGTGGTGAAGCCGAGACTGGTCTGGATCGCCAGATAAGCGTCGACCAGCTCGGATTTGCGGTCAAGCAATGCTTCGCGCGGCTCAACACCTTCCACCTTGGGCACCGAGCCAAGCAGCGGCAGCCCCAGTCGCCGTTCGACCTCGCCCGGGTCAGCGATCGCCTCGTCCATCTGCTCAAGCGCGAAGGCCAGGGCTGCACCGATAACCAGGCCAGCTACAAGCGAGACGAAAAGGTTGATCAGGAGCTTGGGGCTCGAGGGTGCCTTGGGCACGTCCGCAGGGTCAACAATCGCAATGTTGTTGACGCCAACACCGCCAGCCACGCCGATTTCCTTGAACCGCTGGAGCAGTCCGTCATAGAGCGCGCGGTTCGTATCCACCTCTTGCTGGTAGATATTGTACTGGATGCTGCGGCGTCGCAGGTCGAGATAGTTCGACTTCAGCCGTTCGACCTGCCGGCGCAGGGCGTTTTCACGCTCGGCCGCCTGGCGGTAATCAGCCTCTACCGAGCCAGATACCCGATTTTCCTCGCGCGTGATCGAACGATCGAGCTGATTGATCTGGGACTGGACTGCTCGTGCAGGGGGATAATCAGGCTCGAACTGGACCATCAGCCGTTGATAATCCGCCGCAAGCTCGGCGCGACGCTGGCGCAGCGAATTGATTGCCTGGTTGCGCAGCGCTTCACTCGACTGACCGCTACGGCCGGCTTCGCGGAAGCGAGCCTCGGCTTCGATGCGATCAGCGGTTGCCTGCGACAATGCGCTGTTCAGCGACGCGAGCTCATCGGCGACGATCGAACGCTCGGCAGTTGAATTCTCGCCGTTGCCCTGGCTCGGCAGGTTGATGATGCGCTGCTGCTCCGCATAATTGACGAGCTGGCGCTGGGACTCATCGAGCCGATCCTTGACCTGGCCTAGCTCGCGTTGAAGCAGATTGCGGCCATAGGAAGTGGCCTGAACCTTGCGCTCCAGGTTGGTCTGGATGAAGTTTTCGGCCCAGGCGTTGGCAACCTTCTGCGAAAAGCCGGCATCGGGGCTGGTGAAGTGGATCTCCACCAGTCGCGACATTCGGGTCGGATCGACGCCGACATTCCTGAGCAGGATTTCACCGGCGATACGCTGGCGCTCGCTGCGGCCACTGGGCGCGTAACGACCGTTGACTTCCTGAAAGGCAAGATCGTCCTGGTTGACGCCGAAACGCTCGAAAAACGACTTGTCGTCGATCAGGCGGAGTTGGGTGGCAACGCGTTCGGCCAGCACGCGCGAGCGAAGCAGGCCATATTGCGTTTGGTAAAATTCCTGATCGGCGACGCTGGTTTCGCGCTCCACACCCTGGAAATTGGTGACCTGGCTGGATTCGCGCGAAATCTCGATTGTCGAGGTGGCGGTATATTTCGGGGTCATCAGCAGCGTGATGATCAGCCCAAGAATAAAACAGGCCGCCACGGCGCCAAGAATGACATAGCGCCGGCGAAGGGCGATACGCAGATATTGCCGGATGATCGGCATCCTTTCGCCGCCTGAAGCGCCGCTGGTCCCAGGCACCATGGGGCCTGGGAGAGTCGGCAAGGCGCCGGAAGGATGTGCGGTACTGACGAGATGCATCAAAGGCGCCTTATTGGAGCACGGCGATCAACGGCGCCGCAAGAACCGGCGACAGCGCGACCAAGTCACGGAACAGGCGGCGTTGCGGTGAATCACCCACGATGATGACGTCATTGGCGTAGACGGCCGGATCATCATAAGCACCGCGCCGGATTGCGGCGATGTTGTAAAGCCCGGCCATGCGTCGATTGTCGACGGTGCGCAGAATGACGACATCTTCCTGGCGGGCGAATTCTGTCAGGCCCTTTGCCGACGCGACAACGCGCATCAGGGTCATCTGATTGGTGACCGGATAAAGGCCAGGTTCGACCACTGAACCATCGATCGTCACAACCTGACTGACCGAGCTCTTAATGTTCACCGTCACCTGCGGATCGCGGACGTAGCGAGCCTTGAGTGCGGTTTCGATCGCGCTGGCCAGTTCCGCGGCGGTTTTGCCACGCGCATCCACGGTGCCGGCAAGCGGCATGGCAATCCGGCCGCTGGCGTCCACCTGCATCTCGCGATCAAGGTCGGGGATGCCGAACACGCTTACCTCGATTGTATCAAGCGGGCCGATCAGCGCGGGCCGATCAGCCGCCGTCAGATCGCTGCGATCTGGCGGCGGTAGCTCGGCACTGTCGGGAACAACGGTAAGGCTCCCGCTGGAGCGGATCGGCTCATGCTTGGCACAGCCGGTTCCAAGAAGCGCAAGACACAAAACAGGGATCGGGAAGCGCATGCGCGTGAATGTTCCGCAGATAGCGTGAAATGTGGCTGCTCTATAGGTTTGTCGGTCAATCCGGTAAAGCAGCCTGCGATTTGGCGATATTGACCTGCGCCAGCCAGACGCCGGCCACCACCAGGAACGCCATGATCGTTGGAGTGCGGGCCGGATAGTCAGTGATGCTCGCGACAAGAACAAGAAAGATCATCGCGGAGCCGAGCCGTGCGAGCACGATGTTGTCGCTCTCCTGCGCTCGCCATATGCGGATCGTGGCGACCAGCCACCACAGGATACCGGCCGCGAGCACCGCAACGCCAGCAAGCCCGCCATCAAGCGCGATCCCCAGATAGTCATTGTGGGCCTGGTTAAAGTAGGTGAGCTTAAGGAGATCAAACGGTTCATGGATCCGGAAAACCGGGTCAAAGCCGCCAAAACCCGACCCGAATGGCATATAGGCCGCGATCATCGACAAAACGGTCGGCAGCGCGCGCGATCGCATATCCTCGCCGCCGCTTTCCGCCGCGATCAGCCGGTCGATCGACTGGGCGCGGTCGGCCAGAAAGCTGAGCGCGATGAACCCGGCGACCACTATGATGGCAGCAAGGACCAGTGCCGGAAACACCCAGCGAGGCGCATTTTTCAGGCGACGCCGAAGGCGTCGGCCAACCAGCAGGAGCGCCAGCGCCAGAGCCAATACACCCAGCAGGGCGCCAGCGCGCGATCCCGTCGCCAGGATGGTCAGGACGAATAACAATACAAGCCCGCCCGCCAATGGCCCGCGCCAGCGCAATGCCTCCCGGTCCATGAACGCCCATACCGGCGCGATCACGCAACCTATCGCAAGCAGCAGTGCGAAATGATTGCGATTGGCGAAGATGCTGCTGACGACGCCGGGGGTGTCGTTGAGAAGCGGGCTGTTGAAACCGGCGCCTGAAAACTGCAGCAAGCCAAGCATCATGGCCGCAGCAATCATGCCGAGCAGGATAGTCGGCATCCACCGATCGATACGGTCATTTGCCTGGGTGAGCAGGAGGAACATCGTAACCGGGACGATTAACGATGCGAGTGCATTATGCGTCGCTCCGGGGGTCATCGTCCACGGGCGCCAGGGTGGCGTCTCTCCTGGAATCAGCAGAATATCCCTGCCAGGAAGCGCCTGCCACCAGGCGGGCGGCAGCGGGATTAGCTGGATAAGGGGAAGTGCCATGGTGGCAGCCAGCAGGATGGCCACTGGTCGCCCTCGCGCCAGTGCGGGCAGGGAGCCGCCGAGGATGGCGGCGATCAGGATAGCCCAACAGCCAGCCCGAACGATGACTTGCCCCATGGCATCCGCACGTGATGCGCCACCTGCGATCCACAGCAATGCAACCATTGCAATGATGAGCACGAGGGGAAGGTCGGGCCGAAAAGATGACCGTTGGGACGAGTGCGCATGAACCATCAGCGCCCTGTTATTCGATCGCGGCAATTTTCAAAACACATGGTGGTGCGGGCCGATCGAACGGCAATCTCGTCTTGCGCCGCTTGGCCTCGATCTGAGAGCCACACGGAACGTGGCGCCCGCTGATGGAACGGGAGCAAACCGCTTTGGGCCACCATGTTAGACGAGATGTTACGAGCACGCGCCCGATATATGATAATGTCCTTTATCAAATAAAACGTTCATGGGTCTGTCGGCTGTCCGCGAGCAGTACTGGCCTTCCTACAGCTATAGGGCCGCCCTCGATCGAATTCGGAACTGAGAGCGTGTCGGGCGGCATGCGCATGATTTCGTCGGGCGTGGCGAGTCGCCGTAGCGCGACATGCGCGCTGACGCTTTCCGAGGGGCCGGTGCGATTACCGCCTCAACCAGTGCCACGAGACGTGCTGACGGTATCGTATTCCAGCTTCATGTCCCCGATCGCCCCGTCGCATAGGCCGTGACGACGATCGCGAGCCGCCAACTAATCGGCCGATGGCCGTCGATGAACGGACCAGCGATCAGCAGGCCTGTTCCAGCGGCGTGATCGCGAGCGCCAGATCGGCATCGGGATGCCCGAGCAGCTTGAGGATGATTTGTGTAGCGAGGGTTGGCGGTACTGCCTCGTCGCGCAGCATATCGAACAGCGCCTCCTCATGCGCGCTCAGCGCCATACCTTCGATCGCGAGGTTGGCGCGCGAGTCCGCATCGTCGTCGCGCCACATGGCGACTTCGGCCGGGGTGCCGCGCACGAAATTCAGGGCCCGGATTTGCCCGCGGATCGCCTCAATATCCAGGGCCGCCATCGCCTTTCTCCATCGCTTCGCTTTCCGCGTCGAACGCACGTTTACCGCGCCGCCTCCAGAGCGCGAGCGTGTCGCCGGCATCGTCGCCGCGAGCGCGGCCGACCAGCTCCAGCAGCGCGCCGTAGATCGTCGCGCGATCGTCGTCGGCGAGTTCGACCAAGCCGGCTTTCTGGACGAGGCCGCCCAGCTCGATCAGGTGGCGGGTGCGTTCGCGACGTTGCACGACCCAGCCTCGCGTATCGCTACGACGCTGCGCCGCTTCCAGACGCTGGATCAGCGCCCGGTTGCGCGTTTCCGCCGTCGCTGTTGCCGCCAGCAGTCCGGCTACCCTTGCGTCCGCGCCGTTGAAAGAAAGCGGAGCCCTTCGCGCGCCACGCCTCCTTCGCTTCCGCGTCTTTCGAGGCGACGGCATCGAGCAGTGCGCCGGCGAGCGTTTCCATATCGAGCGCATCGGCTCCCGTGGCGGTGACGAGCTGGCCAAGTTGTTCGACACGGCGCGCCTTCAGCGCCCGCGCCTTGTCCTCCAGCGCCTTCAACTCCGCGTCATAATCGCGAACCTTACGCATTGCCCAATATCCTCGTGAACACCAACACTGCGACAGGGAAGAAAGCACAGAACAGCATGCTGCCCAATATCTGCTTTCCCGCTTGCGGATGCGCCATGTTGAGCGTCCGTCCTCTGCCGGGCTTGCGCCGGGGCACCCACAGACGCGGATCCTCTTTGGCGAAGTAGCAGCCGAACGTTCCTTCAGCCCAGTGCGCGAGGTTCGACCAGATCGCCTCCAAGGCCACATCCTGTTTGCCGGGTTCAGGCATCATCGTCTCCCCGTCATCGTCAACAGAAGGCGCAGCGTAACGCGAGTATGCCCAATGCAACAGTAGGTCTTGGTAGATTGCGACGGAGTCAATCACGCGAACGGCAGAGAGTGTGAGTGCGCGCTTATACGTCGTTGCCGACGTGCGCAAAGTAGGGCAGTGTGCGGAGCGTCATGGCGATCTACCATTTCTCCGCCAAGGTTGTGAGCCGTGCGAACGGATCGAGCGCGGTTGCGAGCGCCGCCTATCGTTCCGCGTCCGAGCTGCACGATGACCGGCTTGGGCGTAACCACGATTTCAGCAATAAGGCGGGCGTGATCCACTCCGAGGTGATGTTACCGGACGGCGCGCCAGAGCGTTTAAACGACCGCACCGCGCTCTGGAACGAGGTGGAGGCAGGCGAGAAGCGCAAGGACGCGCAGCTTGCCCGCGAGGTGGAGTTCT
>NZ_QQWW01000018.1:0-72918 GCF_003950435.1 Sphingomonas sp. ABOLG | reverse complement strand
CCGTGGCGGCAGGGGGCCGGCAGTTGTCGGTCCAGGCGATCGCGGTGGCGATCGTCGTCATCTACGCCGTCATCATCACCACCATCATCCTGTTCCTGCTCGACAAGCTGAGCAAGCTGCGCGTGCCCGTCGAGGTGCAGCGCGAGGGGCTGGACGAGCAGTATTACGGACAGAGCGCCTACAGCCTTTGGGGTATGAGGGCCCGAAAGCCGGACTGACGCGACGCTCCACTGGCGGCCGGGCGCCACTGGCCCCCGGGCCTCTATTTCTCCGTCGGAGGTGAACCGCTTCTGCCATGGAACTGACGCTCTTCATCTTCTTCCTCGTCTACCTTGCCATGGGGCTGGGCTCGCTGCCGTTCTTCAGGGTGGGGCGCACCGGTGCCGCGGTGATCGGCGGCATGGCGATGTTGACGATCGGCAGCATCACGCCGCAGCAGGCGTGGAACGCCATCGATTATTCCACGATGGGAATGCTGTTCGGTCTGATGGTGGTCTCCGCCGCCTTTGTGGTGTCCGGCTTTTACGGCTGGCTGGCGAGAAAGGCCGCAAGCTCCAACGTGTCGGAGCGCGCACTGCTGGCTATCCTTATCGTTGTCGGCGGGGTCATGGCGGCCTTTCTGACCAATGATGTTGTCGCGGTGTCGATGTGCCCGCTGCTCCTGTCGATCACCTTGGCGCGGGGGCTGAACCCGGTGCCGTTCCTGCTGGGCTTCTGCTTTGCCGCAAATACCGGAGCGTCCGGCACCATCATCGGTAGCCCGCAGAACATAATTGCCGCGCAGAAGCTGAACCTGTCCTTCGCGGGCGTGTCGGAGATCACCGCCGTTCCGGCGCTGCTGTCATTGCCAGTGATCTGGCTCGTCATCACCTACCTCTACCGTGACCGGTGGAAGCTGGCCATGCCCTCCACTGATGGGAACGGCGCCGCGGGGGCGACGGAGCCTCCTCCTTTCTCTGTGGGGGAAACGCTGAAGGCGGCCATCACCGCATTCGTAGTTGTGGTGGCATTCGTCTTCAGCGACTGGCCCCGCGAAACCGTCGCTCTTACCGCGGCGGGAGTTCTGCTGCTCAGCAGGCGCGTCTCGTCCAAGTCACTGCTGCACGAAGTAGATGGCGAACTCATCCTCCTCATTATGGGGCTGTTCGTCGTCAATGCTGGCCTGTCCGCAACCGGTTTGCCGCAGCAGTTCGTGACGTACCTCGCGGCCGAGGGCATCAACCTCAATAACCCGACTGCACTCTTCCTCATCAGCAGCGTCGTCAGCGATCTGGTGGGAAACAACCCCGCCGTCATGATGCTCGTGCCCTATCTTCATGTCGGAGGCGACGCGAATTATCTGGGTGCGGCGCTGTCGCTCGGCACGCACTTTTCCAGCAACCTGGTTGTATTTGGCAGCCTTGCGGGGATCATCATGGTCGAACAGGCGAAGGATCGCGGGGTGAAGATCTCCGGTGCCGAATTCTCCAAGGCGGGCGTCCTCGTCACCGCAGCCACGATGATCATCGCGGTCGTGTGGCTGCTGATCTGAGCCCGCAGACCTATGGCTGGGCTTCAACGGGTCGTGAAAGGATGGCCATTGATGATCCCGCATGTCGTTCTGCTTCGGGGCCCCGCCGGGCGTGGTCGCTGCCGCAGTCGTGCTGCTCTGCAGCCCAGCATTTTCTGCGGCTTTAGGGGGCGCGGACAAGTACCCTCGTTGCGATATAGGTCGGCCCGACTTCGGATCGTATCCCAGCAAGGCGGTCGGGCTGAGAAGGGCCCGACCAATCGAAAATCAAGCGTCGGAAGTGGCCGACTTGCGCTTGGACTTGGACTTGGACTTGGCTGGGGCGCCGTTCGCACCGCCGGTGTTCCGCGTCATACCCGGCTTGCGGCCTAGGGTCCACAAAATCAGCGTTGCGGAAGCAGGCGCCAAAAATAGGTTATCTTCAGCTTAGCGTTCTGGTGCGACGGCGACCTCTTCGAGAGGAGCAGGATCCCGTCTATCAACGATTCTGACCAATACGGAAAACGGGGGGACAGTTACAGAACTGTCACCCCGAAAAATGCTTGGCCCGGCTACCAAATTAGTGACAGGCCATAATCGAAGAACTGCGCGATTTTGCTTGTGCGCTGACGCGACAATTACAGACACGCGCTATCCTCCAAGTCAGAAAGGAACGTCGTCGTCCAGGTCGTCGGCGAAGCCGCCGCGCGACTGGCCGAAGCCGCCGCCGCTGCTGGCGCCGCCGCGGCCACCACCGCCGCCGCCGCCGCGACCGCCGCCGAAGCCGCCACCACCGAAATCATCGCCGCCGCCGAAGTCATCACGCGAGCCACCGCCGCCGCCGCCCGCATTGCCGCCGGGTCCGTCGAGCATGGTCAGGACGCTGTTGAAGCCCTGCAGCACGATTTCGGTCGAGTAGCGGTCCTGGCCCTGCTGGTCCTGCCACTTGCGGGTCTGCAACTGGCCCTCGATGTACACCTTCGACCCCTTGCGCAGGAAGCGTTCGGCGACGTTGGCAAGACCTTCGTTGAAGATCGCGACCGAATGCCACTCGGTCTTTTCCTTGCGCTCACCGGTATTGCGATCCTTCCAGCTTTCGCTGGTCGCGATGCGCAGATTCACCACCTTGCCGCCGTTCTGGAACGAGCGCGATTCGGGATCGCGACCGAGGTTGCCGACGAGAATGACCTTGTTGACGCTGCCTGCCATGAAGTTCCTCAGAGACCCGCGGCGACCGCGAGCCAGTATGTGATTCCGGCCATGATGTAAGCGGCGGCGAACAGATAGCCAACCATGAACAGCGGCCACTTCCACCCATTTGTCTCGCGTCGGGTGATCGCGATGGTGGAGACGCATTGCGGCGCGAAGACGAACCACATCAGGAAGGCGAGCGCGGTCGGCAGCGACCAGCGGCGCTGGAGATTTTCGACGATCGTCCGCGCCCCTTCCGCATCCTCCGGATCATCGACGGCATAGACGGTGCCGATCGCGGCCACCGCCACTTCGCGCGCGGCCATCGCGGGGATGAGCGCCAGCGCGATTTCGTGATTGAAGCCGATCGGCTTGACCACGACCTCGATCCCCGAGGCGATGCGGCCGGCGACCGAATAATCGACCTGGCTCTGCCCGTCGGGCGCCTTGGGGAAGCTGAGCAGCAGCCACAGGATAACGGTGGTGGCGGCGATGATCGTGCCGGCGCGCTTCAGGAAGAGCATCGCGCGGCTCCACAGGCCGATCGCGATGTCACTGAGGCGCGGCACCTGATATTTCGGCATCTCCATCATGAAGCCGGAGGACTCGCCGCTCGTCACCGTGCGGCGAAGCACCAGCGCGGCGACGAACGCCCCGAGGATGCCCGCGATATAGAGGCCGAGGAGGACCAGCCCCTGCAGGCCGACGCCAGGCAGCACCTGAGAGTTGGGGATGAAGGCGCCGATGATGATCGTGTACACCGGCAGGCGCGCCGAACAGGTCATCAGGGGCGCGATGAGGATGGTGGTCAGTCGGTCTTTTTCATCGCTGATCGTTCGGGTCGCCATGATGCCGGGGACGGCACACGCGAAGCTGGAGAGCAGGGGGATGAACGCGCGCCCCGACAGGCCGACGCCGGCCATCAGCCGATCCATCAGGAAGGCTGCGCGGACCATGTAGCCCGATGCCTCCAGCACGAGGATGAAGGCGAACAGGATCAGGATCTGCGGCAGGAAGACGACCACGGCGCCCACGCCGGCGATGAGGCCGTCGGTGAGCAGCGACTGGAACAACCCTTCCGGCACGCCGGCGCGGACCACGCCGTCGAGCCACACCATGCCATCCTCGATCCAGCCGATCGGCGCCTCCGACCAGCTGAACACCGCTTGGAACATGACGAACATGAGCGCGAGCAGCAGGATCGGGCCGAACACCGGGTGGAGCGCGATCGAATCGAGCGCATGGTTCCAGCGGCGGGTGGGCGTCTCGCTGACCGTGGCGAGGCGGGAGAGTTCGCGTGCGCGGCGCTGGAAGGTTGCGATCGGTTGATCGGCGGTGAGATCGCGCGGCGCGGCGGGACGGTCGGCGGAAGCGCCGCCGTCCACCATCTGGGTGAGCGCGGCGCGCAGCGTGTCGAGGCCGCGCTTGCGCACCGCCACCGTCGGGATGACGGGTACGCCCAGCTCCGTCGCCAGCGCCTCTGCGGAAAGGGTGAGGCCATCACGCTCGGCCAGGTCGACCATGTTGAGCGCGATCACCACCGGCAGGCCGAGCGCGATCAGTTGCAACGCAAAGCGCAGGTGAAGATCGAGATTGGCGGCATCGACCACGACGATCAGCGCGTCGGGGCGACGCTCCCCCGCCTGCTTGCCGAACAATACGTCGCGGGTGACCTGTTCGTCAGGCGAGGAAGGATCGAGGCTGTAGGTGCCGGGGAGGTCGACGAGCTCGATCGGGCGGCCGTCGTCGAGTGCCAAGCGGCCGGAGTGCCGCTCCACGGTGACGCCGGGGTAGTTGCCGACTTTCTGCCGGGCGCCGGTCAGCGCGTTGAACAGGGCGGATTTGCCGGCATTGGGATTGCCGACGAGCGCGATCAGCGGAAGATTGCTCATGTCAGTCGGCCGTCACCGTGATGGCGGCGGCGACGTTGCGCCGCAGGGCCACGGTCATGCGGCCGATGCGGCAGGCGACGGGGCCGCGGAACAATGTCGCGCGGTGCATCACCTCGACATGGACGCCCTCCTCAAAGCCGAATTCGCGCAGGCGGCGCGCCTCGGGCGTGGCGAGCCGGTCCCAGGCAATGGCGGTTACCGTTGCCGGACGGCGAACAGGGAGCGATTCGAGCGGGAGGGGAGAGGAAGCAAGCACGGCGCCGCTGTATCGGAGATGCGAACGATTATCAATTCCGATAGCGGCTGCGGTCGAACCCGGATGCGCCCGCGAACAGGCGCAGGGCCGGGCTGGCGAGTCAGACCACCGGGTAGCGCAGGCGGCCGACGAAGCGGCTGAGGCTGGGCCGGTGGCGGGCGCGGCGGACGATGCCGGCCTTCGCCTTTTCGAAGCGCATGATGCCGTCGATCCGGCGGCCGAGGAAGGCGCGTGTCTCGGCATAATCCTCGCTGTCGTCATCGAGGAAGACGGTGATGGTGGCGCCGTAGACCGCCAGCAGCATCCCGCGCTTGGTATAATGATTATAGTCGGTCGCCTTGTCGCCGGCGGCGCGCCACATGGCGTCGACGCTGCGCCAGCCGAGGCGGGTGGCGGTGGCGAGGTTCTGCGGCATGGCGAGGATCGCGAGCGCGCGGCGCAGCGCCTCCCGATGGGGAGCGGTGGCGGCAAGGCGCGCCTCGACCAGCGCGGTGATGCGCTGGCGGATCTTCATCGCGGCGAGCGTTTCCGGCGGCAAAGCGGCGAGCATGTCCAGATCGATCGTTTCGAACCAGGCGTCGATCATCGCCACCGGGCCGCCCTCAAAGGCGAGCGCGGCGACATCGCGATCGATGTTCTCGCCATCCGCGGCATAATCACGCGCGGTGTCCGACCAGCCGTCAAAGGCCGCATTTTCCGCGATGGCAGGCGCGAGACGCAGGCGGATCTCGTCGAGGGTGAGGTCTGCGGGATCAGTCATGCAATGCTTATACGCCGCAATCGGCCGCGGGGTACCATTCTCTTGTGCGACGCATGCGCTCAGGCGCCGGACACCGGAGGCAGGGGCAGGGGGCGGGGTGGCGCGATGCGCACCAGCACCAGTGCGATCGCCACGAGTGCGGCGCCGACGAAGTCAGCGACGCCCAGCGTCTCGCCATAATAAAGCCAGCCGACCAGGGCCGCGACGGTCGGCTGGGTGAGCAGTGCGAGGCCGATGACCAGCGGGCTGAGCCGGCCGAGCGCATAGATCATCAAGCCCTGACCAAGCACCTGGCTGAGCAACGCGAGCGAGATCAGCGGGGTCCAGTTCGCCGGCATGATCTTTTCGCCCAGCACCAACGCCGACACGAGCAGCGGCAGGATCGCTGCCGCCGAGGAGAAGCCCAGCGCGGGGAGGGGGGCCATGGTCTGCCGCGCGCGCGACATGAGGATGAAATAGCCGGCGTAGAGAAGGCCGGCGAGCAGGCAGAGGAGGTCACCGATGAAGTTCTGCGGCGCAAGCTGATAGGAGCGGCCCATTAGCAAGGCGGCGCCGATCGCGGCGAGGGCCAGCGCCAGCCCCTGTGTCCGCGTGGGCCAGGCACGGGCGACGAGGAAGCCGTAGAGCGGAAACACAAAGGTCGCCGCGTTGCCGAACAGGGTCGCGTTCGCAAGCTTCGTATGATGGATTCCGAGGTGCCAGGCCGCGAGATCGCCGGCGAACAACACGCCCGAGCCGATCAATATCCAGCCGAGCCCACGGACGCTGGAAAGCAGCCGGCCGCCAGTGGCCGCCGCCAGCACGAGGAGCACCGGAGTCGCCAGGCTGATTCGCCAGAAGGCCGCGGCCACCGGGCCGACATCAGTCAGCCGGACGAACCACGGACCGAAGGCGAGCGCCACGTTGCCCACCATCAGTGCGGCAAATGCGACCGCGTTGCCGCTTTCGCGCGATACAGCTTTTCTTGTGGTCGGACCCTCGTGCATGCTGCCCCCTAACCCCCTAGATCGGGGGAGTCCCGTGGCAAAATGAAACGGAAGGGAGATTGAATGCCGAGCTTGTTTGACCCGATCGAACTTGGGGCGATCCGCGCCGCCAATCGCGTGCTGATGGCGCCGCTGACGCGCACCCGCGCCGACGCCAACCACGTGCCGACCGAGATGATGATCGAATATTATCGCCAGCGCGCCGGCGCCGGGGTGATCATCTCCGAAGCGACCGGAATCAGCCCGCAGGGCCTGGGCTGGCCCAATGCGCCGGGCATCTGGAACGACGCGCAGGTCGAGGCGTGGAAGCCGATCATCGAGGCGGTGCACAAGGAGGGCGGCAAGATCGTCGCGCAATTGTGGCACCAGGGCCGGCTGGCGCGTCCCGACGTGAACAAGCTGCAGCCGCTGTCGGCGTCCGCCACCCGTGCGCCCTATCCGATCCCGGAAAAGAACCCTTATGGCGAAGCGCGTGCCGCCACGCTGGACGAGATCAAGGAAGCGATTGAGCAATATGCCCAGGCCGCGCGCAACGCGCTGAAGGCCGGGTTCGACGGCGTTCAGCTGCACGGCGCCAATGGCTATCTGATCGACCAGTTCCTGCGCGACAACACCAACCTTCGCGATGATGATTACGGCGGCTCGCCGGAAAACCGCATCCGGTTCATGAAGGAAGCGGTGCAGGCGGTGATCGCGGCCGCGGGCGCGGAGCGGACGTCGATCCGGCTGTCGCCCAATGGCGAGACGCAGGGTGCCGACGACAGCAACCCCGAAGCGGTCTTCATCCCGGCGGCCAAGGTGCTCGACGAGCTGGGCATCGCGTTCCTTGAGCTGCGCGAGCAATCGCCCGACGGCACCTTTGGCGCGTCGAGCGTGCCCAAGCTGAGCCCGCAGATCCGCAAGGTGTTCACTCGCCCGCTGGTGCTGAACCAGGATTACACGCTGGAGAAGGCGCAGGCCGATCTGGATTCGGGGCTGGCCGATGCGATCGCCTTCGGCCGCGCGTTCATCGGTAACCCTGATCTGGTTGACCGGCTGCGCGAGGGCCTGCCGCTGGCGCAGGACAACCCCAAGACGTGGTATTCGAAGGGCCCCGAGGGCTATATCGATTATCCGGCCTACAAGGCCGAGGCGGCCTGAACCGGCGCGCCGCCCTTCGCGACGCGCGGAGGGCGGCGAACCGTCGATGATCCTAGAGGTAGCGCGCGGCGGTTTCGCGGATCAGCGCGATCATGTTGGGAATGCCCTGCGTCCGGTTGGAGCTGAGCTGGTTGCGCAGATCGAACGGGGCCAGCGCGCCCTCGATATCAGTGGCGGCGATCGCCTGCGGTGTCGCGTCCTGCACGGTCTTCAGCACCAGCGCGATGATCCCCTTGGTGATCGCGGCGTTGCTGTCGGCGAGGAAGTGCAGCGTGCCGTTGTCGTTGCGGGTGGGATAGACCCACACCGCGGCGGAGCAGCCGCGCACCAAGGTCGCATCGGTCTTCAGCGCATCGGGCATCGGCTCGAGCGCGCGGCCGAGATCGATCAGCAGGCGATAGCGATCGTCGGCATCGAGGAATTCATATTCATCGCGAAGATCGGCAAGTTCGGGCGCGGCGTCTGACATCGCGCGGGGACTAGCGGCTTGCCGGAACAGCGGCAACCGGGCGGGTCACGCCCGCGCCGGGCAGAGGGGGTGGATCAAAGGTCCACCCCGGCGGCGATCGCCTCCAGCTTGCGGATGCGTTCGCGCAGGTCGGCGATCTCGATGCGGGCGCTGGTCGCCGCATGGGGCGCGCGGGCATCGGCCTCCTGGCGCAATTGCTGCTCCTTCAGCCGCAGCCAGCCGCGCCAGCCGGCGAGGCCGGCCGAAACCAGCATGGCAAGGCCGGCGAGCGCAGCGGTTGCCATGATCATATAGAAGCCGGGGTCAGGCATGACGTTGCTCCTCCTCGAACTCAGCGGTCGCGCAGCTCTTCGATCTGACGGCTCAGATCGGCGCTGCCGTGATTGTCGGTGATGACGCGCTCCAGGACCGCGATCCGCTCCTTGAGCTGAAGGATTTCCTCGCGGCTGGCGATCGCGTCGGCGGGTAACGCATGATCATCGGCGTCTCGCAGCCCGCGGTACTTCTCGCGCTGCATCCGGGTAACGGCCGTGATCAACACGATCGCGATGACCATGAAGGCGACAGACCATGGCATCGATCAACTCCTTGAAGAGGGGATATGTTCTTGTTCAGTTGGGCCGTTCGATGCGCGGCGGCGTCTCGCGCAGCTGCTCGATCTCGTCGGCCAGGACCACGCCGCGGTCGGTGACGATCCGTTCCAGCACGCGCACCCGCTGTTCCAGCCGTTCGGTATGGGCGGCATATTGCGCCGCCTTCTCCGCGGTCTGGGCATTGAGCGCCTCGGCCATTTTCTCCTTGTGCCGAAGCCAGCGGCGGAAGGAGTCCCCGCCCACGCCGAGGATCACCGGCAGCCCCACCACGATCATGAAGAACAGTAGAACAAAGCTGTACTTTTCCATGGTCCCGATCCTCAGTTGGCGCGGTCGCGCAGCTGCTCGATCTCCTGGCTGAGCAGGTGGCCGCTGTCGGTGACGATCCGTTCGACGTTCTGCAGGCGATCCTTCATCGAGCCGAGTTCGGCGCGAAGCTGGCCGTTTTCCTGCGTCAGCAGCTTCACCCGCTCGATCGTTTCATCGTCGCGCTTGGGATAGAGCGCCTGACCCCATTGGCCGTCGAGCGGATAGCCGTTGCGGATGCGCATCCAGGTCGTCGCGACCCAGCCGAGCATGGCGGCGACACCGACCGTGGCGATCACGGGGGCAAGGGCGGAGAAGAGCTGGATCTTTTCGGCGGCGGTCATGGCCTCTCCCTTTCATATTGGCGCGGCAATCAGCGCAGGTGCTCGATCTCTTCGGCGAGCTGGGTGTTGCGGCTGGTGTAGTGCGTCTCGATGTCGGCGAGGCGACGGTCCAGCTCGCGGAACTTGGAGCGGACCTCTGCCGTGGTGCGCTTCGGGTTCGAGCGCACGCCCTGCCAGAATTTCGCATCCTCCGGCGATCCGTAGAGGTTCGCAGGCCGGTCGCTCGCCATCCAACCGATCAGCAGATAGGCGATCAGCGTCCAGGGGAAGCCCCCGGCGAGGGTGAGCAGGATCAGCCCGATGCGGACCCACAGAACCTCGATTCCGGTATAGTCGGCGATCCCGGCGCACACGCCCTTCCACTTGCGTTCCTGCCGGTTGAGGTAAAATTTGGTGCGGCTGTTGTCGGCCATCAGTTCCTCCGCAGGTTCCGGTCTTCGAGCCGGTAGTCGGGTTCAGAGCGGTAGTCGGCGATGCCGGGGCGGAAATCGGGATTGTCGGCAGCGACGATGCGCTCCACCGTATTCACCCGATCCTCGAGCCGCTTCGCCAGCGAGTGGAGTTCGTCGAGCAGCGCCTCATCCTCGGTGGTCATGCCGCCGGGCGACTGCTTCCACTTGGTGACATAGTGCATGATCAGCCAGGGCAGCCCGATGAAGAGCATGCCCACGACGAAAACCGGTACGAGCACCTCTTCCATCATCAATTGTCCTTCTTCAGGCGCGCCTTGAGCGCGGCGAGTTCGGCGTCGATCTTGTCCGAGGCCTTGAGCTCGGCGATTTCCTCGTCGAGGCTCTTGGGCAGCGCGCCCAGGCCCATCGCATCGGCGCGGCCCTCCGCCTCATCGACCTTGCGTTCGAGCATCTCGAACCGGCTGAAGGCATCGTGCGTGCGCGGGCCGTTCCACATTTCGCGCAGGCGGGAGCGGTTGTTGGCGCTTTCCAGCCGGGTGGCGATGTTGTTCTGCCGGGTCCGCGCCTCGCGCAGCTTGTTCTGCAGCTTGGCGATGTCTTCCTCGGAGGAGCGGAGCGTGTCGTCGAGGACGGCAACCTCGGCGCGAAGCTGCTCGATCATGTCGGACGCCTTCTGGCGCTCAATCAGCGCCGCCTTGGCAAGGTCCTCGCGATCCTTCGACAGCGCAAGCTCCGCCTTTTCGGTCCAGTTCGACTCGATATCGGAAAGCTTGGCCATGTGGCGGCGCATCTCCTTGATATCGGCGATCGTCCGTGCCGCCGACGCACGCACCTCGACCAGCGTCTCCTCCATCTCCAGGATGATCATGCGGATCATCTTGGCCGGGTCTTCTGCCTTCTCGAGCAGTTCCGCCATATTGGCGGCGACGATGTCGCGGGTACGGGAAAAGATGCCCATCAACGAAACTCCTGGTGATGCCCTTTTATAGGCTTGCCGCCGGGGCGAAGCGAGGGAAAGACCCGCCCCGGCGGCGCCGTTCACGCGATCACGCGAACGAGGGGGGTAGCGGCCGAGCCCGCCTGTGCCGGGCCGACCGCGCCGACCACCATGGTGGTGCTGAAGACGATGGTGCAGGCGATGGCGGCGAGGGTGCGGCCGAGCGAAGCGAAGTTGGTCATGGTGTATCTCCCTACCTGATCTGTCAGACCCGACGTTGCGGGTATGCCGAGTGCTTTGCAGGGGGCGTGCCAATTTGACTTGGGCCAGGTTCGCTGAGCTTCAACTTTTTTCCGCAACGACCGAAACGCGCGCAAAAACAGCGATATAGATCTGGTGAGCGCCAGCCGGATGCCGCCGGCCGCGTGATTTGCTGCGCTCAAACACATATTGCCAAGCATTGGGAAAATGCGCCAAGGCTTGGGCGGGGCAGGGTGGAGCGACATGGTCGAACGGGCGACTCAAGTGATCGGTCAGTCGGGCGCGTTCCTCGACGCGCTGGAGCGCGCCAGCCGTGCGGCGGCGCTTGACCGTCCGGTTCTGGTCATCGGCGAGCGCGGCACCGGCAAGGAGCTGGTCGCCGAGCGGCTCCATCGCCTGAGCGGGCGGTGGGACCAGCCGCTGGTCATCATGAACTGCGCCGCGCTGCCCGAAACGCTGATCGAGGCGGAATTGTTCGGCCATGAGGCGGGCGCGTTCACCGGCGCGACCAAGGCGCGAGTCGGGCGGTTCGAGGAGGCGGATGGCGGTACCTTGTTTCTCGACGAACTCGGCACCTTGTCGATGGGTGCGCAGGAGCGGCTGCTGCGCGCGGTGGAATATGGCGAGGTGACCCGCATCGGCGCGTCGCGCCCGATCCGCGTCGACGTGCGCATCGTCGCGGCGACCAACGAACATCTGCCCGACAAGGTGGAGCGCAACGAGTTTCGCGCTGACCTGCTCGACCGTCTGTCCTTCGAGGTGGTGACGCTGCCGCCGCTGCGTGCGCGCAAGAGCGACATCATCGTGCTGGCGGACCATTTCGGGCGGCGCATGGCGGCGGAAATGGGATGGGAGCGCTGGCCCGGCTTCGCCCCGGCGGCGCAGGAGGCGCTGCGCGAGTATCGCTGGCCCGGCAATGTGCGCGAATTGCGCAACGTGGTGGAGCGCGCCGTCTATCGCTGGATGCACGAGGGGCCGATCGAGACGATCGAGTTCGATCCGTTCCAGTCGCCCTATCGGCCCGGGGCCGGAGGCGGCGATGGCGGCGCCCGGTCCGCACCGTCGATGCCCGCCATGCCGACCCCGCCCATGGCGTCGCAGCCGACGAAGCAGCCCGGCGCGATGACCGAGGGGGACGAGGTGGCGGCGTGTGACGTCGGCCCATCGGACTTCAAGAGCCGCGTCGCCTTGTTCGAGCGCGAATTGCTGTCGCGCGCGTTGGCCGAGAACCGGTTCAACCAGCGCGCGACGGCTGATTCGCTGGGGCTGACCTATGACCAGCTGCGCCATGCGTTGCGCCGCCACGACCTGATCGGGGCGGGCGGCTGAGGCCCACTGCAAGCGGCGATGCGCGATCGTTGAATCGGAGCGGTTGCGTAACGAGCATGCGGGAGCCATTTGGGTGGCGTCGCGTTCGATAGCGCGAACCCCAGAAGGAGGAATTTCATGGCATTCGAACTGCCGCCGCTGCCGTACGACTATGACGCGCTGGAGCCGGTCATCTCCAAGGAGACGATGACCTACCACCACGACAAGCATCACGCAGCCTATACCGCCAAGCTGAACGAGGGCGTCGCCGCCGATCCGAAGCTGGAAGGCAAGTCGATCGAGGAAATCCTCGGCATGATCTCGTCGTTGCCGCCGCTCGTGCGCAACAATGGCGGTGGCTATTGGAACCACGACTTCTTCTGGAAGATCATGACCAGCCCGTCCAAGAGCGGCCAGCCGACCGGCGCGCTGAAGGATGCGATCGACGCCTATGGCGGCCTCGACAAGCTGAAGGAAGACTTCAACGGCAAGGGCGCAGGCCAGTTCGGCTCGGGCTGGGCGTGGGTCATCAAGGATTCGTCGGGCGCGCTGAAGGTTGTGTCGACGCCGAACCAGGACAATCCGCTGATGGATGATGCCAAGGACAAGGGCACGCCGATCCTGGGCAATGACGTGTGGGAACACGCTTATTACCTCACCTACAAGAACGATCGCCCCGGCTATCTGAAGGCGTGGTGGGACGTGGTGAACTGGGAAGAAGTCGGCCGTCGTTTCGACGCCGCCTGACCAGCAGCGATCCGATCATTGATCGGGCAGGGAAGCGGGTGGACCTGACCGGGTCCGCCCGCTTTTCTTGTTTGTGGGCACGGCGGCGAGCACGCCGATTTACGTAGAACATCCAATGTCCGGCATCGGGCATAGGCATATCCTTTTCCGTCATGTGGGCCGGGTATTCACCGTATCGGATCAGTTCATCGCTTCCGGCGCCGGCTGCTCTCGATCATATTTCCGCTTCGCTGCCGACGGACCGCCCGCGGGCGGAGGGGACGGGCGCGCGATGATCGCCGACGTGGGCGCGCCGCAGATCGTCATCGTCGAGCTGGTGGAGGATTGCCGTGGTCGTCCCGATTGCGCTGTCCGCGCCGAGCGACCCGCCGACGCGCAGGCGGAAGATGAGATTCGCCGCGCGGGGCAGTCGAGCCTTCCGGAAGGCGGCCCCTCGGCGCTGCAATCCGACCAGCTGCCCAGCAGGGACGCGCCCGCGCATGATGTCACGTCGCTCTACGACAAGGACGGGTGGAAGCTGCGCTGGTATTTCCAGGGCGGGCTGAACCTGGTCAGCGAGACGAACCTGTTCTGGGACTTTGCGTCGGTTTACGCGCCGGACGCGAAGTTCAATTCCGACCAGACGTGGCTGGAAGGGTACGTCAAACCGGGCATCGGGTTCGACAAGACCTTTGCCGACGGCAACGTCTTCTACGGCAAGCTGTCCGGCGTCGCGTCGCGCACCTGGGGCACGGACGCGTTCGATGCGCGCAACAAGGGCGCGGTGACGCTGGAAGAGGCATATCTCGGCTTTCGCACGACGAACCAGCCGACCACCTTCGACGTGTCGCTGGGGCCGCGCGAATTGCAGCTGGGCAGCGGCATGCTGATCGCGAACGGCGGCACCAGCGGGTTCGATCGCGGCGCGCTGAAATTCGGGCCGCGCAAGGCGTGGAAGCAGGCGGCGATCGCGCGGGTCAAGAACGGCCGGCAGACGATCACCGGCTATTTCATCGAACCCAATGAGCTTCCCTCCAACGATGGCAACAACCAGCTGGCGGGCAGTGACGTGCGCTATGATACGCCCGAGGGCGACTTCGTCGGCTTCACCTACGTCAACGTCCTGCGATCCAGCTCCCCCTACATCCGCGCTGCTGCGGGCGGGCTCGGGGAGCCGACGATCATCCCCGACGGGCGCGACCAGCTGAATGCGATCAACCTGTATTTCAACGCCACCGGGCACAGCGGGGCGGTGCGCAACTGGTTCGTCACTGGCGACCTGGCCTATGAATGGAACAACCGGATCAACATGTCCGCCTGGGCCGCGCGGGCGCAGATCGGCCATAATTTCGCCGACCTGCCGTGGACGCCGACGCTCAGCTATACGTTCAAGATATTCTCCGGCGACGATCCCACCACGCCCAAGCTGGAGCGGTTCGACCCGCTCTATTACGAGGGATCGCCGGGTGCTTGGGCCACTGGCTCCAAATCGTCGATGGTGTTCATCAATTCCAACCTGAGGGCGCTGGAACTGGCGCTGGCGGTGCAGCCGTCCAAGAAGGACGCGCTGACGCTGCGCTATGCCTATATCAACGTGGACAAGCTCGCGAGCCCGATCCAGTTTGGCCAGGCAACCCGGCTGGTGTCGACGCCCAGCGGGTTCAACCTGATCGCCGGGGTGACCAAGCCGCACCTCTCGGACGATATCTTCCTCGAGTACAACCACGTCTTTTCACAGAACGTGTTCCTCACCGCGGGTGTGAGCGCGTCCTTCCCCGGCGCCGGGATCAAGGCGGCCTTTCCCGACAAAAGCCCCCCCATCTGGTCAGGAGCGTTCGTCAATGTCGTGGTCAATTACTAAGGCCGCCGCGCTTGCGGCGGTATGCTCGGCATCGCTCGCCGCGGTGGCGATCTCCAGCGCGGGCGCGCAGGAGGGAACCAAGGCCAGCAGCAGCAGCACGCAGCCGCCGCCCCTGTCGGCGCAGGCGTCCGACCCGCGAGTGATGGGATGGATGCAGGGGTTCCCGCCGCCGCCGGACAAGATCATCCGGCAGCCGCAGTCCGACTATTTCAGCTTCCCGAAGCTGCGCTGGTCAGTGTGCCACCTGCGCCAGTTCCTGCCGACGGTGCGCATCAGCCGCGGGATCGGCGACCCGGTTCCGCTGGCCTATGCCGAAGCGCCGACGGTGCGGCGGCGCACCAGCGAGATCAATGCGCTGACCTTCACCCCGCTCAATTCGAACACGCCGATGACGTGGGAGCAATCGCTGGCGGCCAATTACACCGATGGCATGCTGATCATGCATCGGGGGCAAGTGATCTACGAGCAATATAACGGGTGCCTGACCGTCGATGGCGTCCATGCGGCGATGTCGATGACGAAGTCGCTGACCGGGCTGCTCGCCGAAATCCTGGTCGCGGAAGGGAAGATCGATCCGAATGCACCGGTGACCAAATATGTGCCGGAAGTGAAGAACAGCGCGTTCGGTACCGCCACGGTCCGCGACGTCATGAACATGACCACGGGCCTCGATTATTCGGAGGATTACACCGATCCGAACGCGGGCGTGTGGAAATATGCCGAAGCTGCCAGCCCGCTGCCCAAGCCGGCGGATTACAAGGGCCCCAACGGCTATTGGGAATATCTGGCGCAGATCAAGCCGGAGGGGCGCAACGGCGAGGCGTTCCACTACAAGACGCCCAATGCAGACATGGTGGGGTGGATCGTCACGCGGGCGAGCAACCGCTCGGTCGCGGACCTGGCATCCGAGCGGCTGTGGCGGCCCATGGGGGCAGAGCAGAGCGCCTATATGACGGTGGACGGCAATGGCGTGCCCTTTGCCGGCGGCGGCCTCAGCGCAGGGCTGCGCGATATCGCGCGGCTGGGGCTGCTGGTCATGAACGAGGGGGTGATCAACGGCAATCGCCTGTTCCCGGCCGCTGCGGTGCAGGCGTTGCGCCGGGGCGGAGACCCGAGGAAGTTCGGCGATGCCTATCCGGCGCTGAAAGGCGGCAGCTACACCGGATTGTGGTGGATCTATCCCTGGGACGGCAAGGTCGTAGCCGCGCGCGGCGTGCATGGGCAGGCGATCTACGTCGACTTCGAAGCGCAAATGGTGATCGCGCGCTTCGCCTCGATGCCGTGGGCAAGCAACGCCTATAATGATCCGGTGTCGATGCCGGCGTTCCGGGCGGTGGCCAATTATCTGAAGACCCAGTGAGCGCAGCTTCACGGCAGGGTGAGCAAGGCTGGCGGCGGGTGCCGGGTGCATGATCGAACGTGCGACGCTCGCGGCCCGCCAATTGCGACGTTCGTGCCCGGACAAGGCGGCGACCGTTGCAGCAACATGATGGTGGGAAGGATCGCTGGCGCATGATGCGGGGCGATCGGCCCCGCTGGCTCCCTGAGTAGGATTCGAACCTACGGCCGCTCGATTAACAGTCGAGAGCTCTACCGCTGAGCTATCAGGGAACGCTGCGGGAGGCGCGTCTTTAGCCGGATTCTGGCGGCTTGCAACCCCCCGATTGCCGGATTTTTCTCAGACGATGAACTGTTCCATCGTAATCCGGTCATCCAGCGCGTGGCCGGGGTCGAACAACAGCGTCAATTCGCGTGCGCGATCGATCGCAATGTCGACCTCGCTAACCTCGCGGATCTCGCGCTGGTCGGCCACGGCGGAGACGGGGCGCTTGTTCTGGTCGAGCACGCGCAACTTGATTCGGGTCTTGTCAGGCAGGATCGCGCCGCGCCAGCGCCGCGGGCGAAAGGCGCTGATCGGGGTGAGCGCGATCAGCGCGGAGCCGAGCGGCAGGATCGGACCGTGCGCGGAGAGGTTGTAGGCGGTCGAGCCGGCCGGCGTCGCGACGAGGATGCCGTCACAGGCCAGTTCCTCCAGCACGACGCGGTCGTTGACCGACACCTCAAGCTTCGCCGTCTGGCGGGTTTCGCGCAGCAGCGACACTTCGTTGATCGCGGGAACGGTGTGGATGCGGCCGTCCGCCCCGGTCGCGGTCATCAAGAGCGGCGTCACCTTCACCGCGCGGGCGCTTGCGAGGCGTTCCTCCAGATCGTGCTGGCGCCATTCGTTCATCAGGAAGCCGACGGTGCCGAGGTTCATGCCGAACACCGGCACGCTGGAGCGGCGCGCGTCGAGCAGCGAGTGGAGTACCTGCAGCATGAAGCCGTCGCCGCCGAGCGCGATCACCAGATCGGCTTCGTCGATGTGGCACCAGTCCCACGCGTCGGCGAGCGCGGCCCGCGCCGCCTGGGCTGACGCGGTCGGCGAGGCGAGCAAAGCCCGCCGGGGGTAAAGCGTCATCCGCCGGTCACGCTCATATGCCGCGCCACGGCGGGCGCTGCCCCGCGTTCGATGCGGAAATCGTGCCGCGCGGGCTTGCCTGCGATGCCGAGCCGGATGGCATCGTCGAGCGCGGCGACGCCCCCGGTGCGCAAGGCATGTTTGAGATCCACCTGATCCTCATGCCCCAGGCATGAATAGAGTCGGCCCTCCGTCGTCAACCGCACGCGGTTGCACCCGTCACAGAAATTGGCGGTGAGCGGGGAGATCAGCCCCAGCCGGGTCGCCGTGCCGTCGACACGCCAGTAGCGGGCAGGCCCGCCGGTGCCATTGGTGTCGCGGGTCAGCGCGAAGCGGCTAGACAGGCGATCGAACACGGCCGTCAGCGGCAGGAACCGGTCGGTGCGGTCCTCATCAATCGCGCCGAGCGGCATGGTTTCGATGAGCGTCAGATCATGGCCCTGCGCCATGCACCATTCGAGCATGGGGGCGATCTCATCCTCGTTCAGCCCCTTCAGCGCGACCATGTTGATCTTGATCGCGAGCCCGGCGCGGTGACCGGCGGCGATCCCGTCGAGCACCTGCGCGACGTCTCCGTGGCGCGTGATATGCCGGAACAGCGCCGGATCGCGGCTGTCGAGGCTGACGTTGACGCGGCGCATCCCGGCGGCGACCAGCGCCTCGGCATGTTCAGCCAGCCGCGTCGCGTTGGTCGTCATGGTGAGTTCGTCGAGGCCGCGGTCGACATGGCCGCCGAGCCGATGCGCCAGTTCCACCACATCCCGGCGCACCAGCGGCTCCCCGCCGGACAAACGGATCTTGCGCACGCCAAAGGCCATGAAGCGTTCGGCGATGATCGCAATCTCCTCCAGCGCGAGCAGTCGGTTGCGCGGGAGGAAGGTCATCTTTTCCGCCATGCAGTAGCGGCATCGCAGATCGCAGCGATCCGTGACCGAAATGCGCAGGTAGCGGATCGACCGGCCAAAGCCGTCGATCAACGCGGTGGCGGCCGGCATTTCTCCCATATCGGAACAGCTAAGGACTGTTGGGCGGGGGAACAAGGGCTGGTGCATGGTTGCTGCAACGCGCGGCGCCCCATACGGCCGCAATGGTGAGCACAAAAGCGAGCGATATGACCGAAGTGGCGCTGGGTAGCGGTTGCGCGCCGTTGGCGCCGATCATCCGGTCGCTGGGGTGGCGGGCCGGCGGCGACACCGCCGACGTCCGGATGATCGATGCGGCGGCTGGCGCAGAGGCGGTGGCGACCGAGGGACTGGTGGCGGCGCGCGCGCGGGCCGCGCTGGTCGTGCTGCTGGCGCGTGAGGAAGAGGCCGCCGCCGCTTATGATGCCGGCGCGACGCACGTCTGCCTTTCGGGTGCGGATGACGCCGCACTGACGGTGACATTGCGGTTTGCGGCGCGTCACGCCCGTCGCTTGCGGGGCGCGGGGCAATTTCGCCGCGCCGGGGAGCCGAGCGACGGCGGGGTCGAGCGGTTCCTGGAGGCGCTGCGGCCCGATACGCCGGCGGCGGTGGCGGTAATTTCGATCTCCCGCTTCGACGCGGTGAACGTCGCTTATGGCCGTGCGGCGGGGGACAGCCTGCTGCATCAGGCCGGCGCCCGGCTGGCGCTGACGCTGCCCAAGACAGCGGTGATGGAGCGCGACAATGGTGCCGGGTTCATCGTTGCGCTGCGCGAGGAGGATGACGCCGCGTCGGCACGGATCGCAGCGATGGAGATTGCGCTGGGGCAGCGTTTCTCGCTGGGCGAGGAGGAAGCGAGCGTCGGTGCGCGGATTGGGCTGGCGCATCGGATCCCGGGCGAAAGCGCCGAATCGCTGGTGCGGCGCGCGCGCGACGCGCTCGCGCTGGCGTCGATCGGGGAGGGGGCGGCGGTGCGCATCGCCGCCGCGCCGCTCGCGGGGAACGGGATCGACCTGGCGGCGGACCTACACCGCGCGATGGATCGCGGCGAGATCGACATCCTGTTCCAGCCGCAGGTGCATATGACCGGCGACCAGGCGAGCGACCGGATCGTCGGGGTCGAGGCGCTCGCCCGGTGGGAGCACCCGCGCCACGGCGTGCTGGGGGCGAGCACCTTGTTTGCCGCGGCGGCGCGGGCGGGGCTTGGTCTGCCCCTGTCCGAACATATCCAGTCGCTGGCGCTTCGCCGCGCCGGGGCATGGGGCGGGGCATTGGCCGGGCTGCGGGTGGCGGTGAACGTCACCGCAACCGATCTCGCCCGCACCGATTTCACCGAGCATTTCCTGGCGATGATCGCGCGGGCGGGGATCGCGCCCGATCGCGTAACGGCGGAAGTGACCGAAAGCGGGCTGGTGACCGACCTTCCGCTGGCCGCGCGGCGCTTGCAGCAACTGCGCGACGCAGGGTTGCGCGTGGCGATCGATGATTTTGGCACCGGCTATTCCAGCCTTGCCTATCTGAAGGCGCTACCGCTGGATTATCTGAAGATCGACCGCAGCATCACGCAGGACATCATGGGCGGGCCGCGCGCGCGGGTGGTGGTCAGCGGCGTGATCGCAATCGCCGCCGGGCTGGGGCTGCGCACGATTGCCGAGGGGGTGGAGAGCGTCGCCGAACGCGACCTGCTCGCCTCCGAAGGCTGCGACCTCTATCAGGGATTTCTGCGGGCGGGGCCGGTCGACGAAATGACGCTTGCGCGGCTGATCGGAGGGGAGAGCATATGACCATCGTCGCATTCGCCATCGCGCAGGCTGTCGCCGCCGCCGCGGCAACCGCCAGTCCGCAGGCAGCGATCGAAACGGAACTGGCCGCCAGCGCGGCCGGGTGGAACAGCAGCTCGCTCGATCGGTTCATGTCGGTCTATGCCGATGATGCCGTCTATTCCTCCGGCAAGGACATGGTGCGGGGCAAGGCCGCAATCGCCAAGCGCTACGCGGGCAGTTTTGCCGAGGGCGGCAATGCGCGTGGGCGGCTGTCGTTTCAGCCCGCCGCGTGGCGGACGATCAGCAACGTCCACATGCTGCTGGTGGCGCGATGGACGCTGACCCCGGCGAGCGGCACGGCGCAGACCGGCCTCACCACCTTGTTGTTCGAACGGCGCAAGGACGGCTGGCGGATCATCGCCGATCACAGTTCCTGAACGGCGCCGCGAGCTCACCAGAGGAGCGCGCATGACCATCTTCACCATCGGTTATGAAGGGGTGACGATGGATGAGTTCATCGCCGCCCTGCAAAAGGCGGGGGTGGAGCGGGTGATCGACGTGCGTGCCCTGCCGCTGTCGCGCAGGCCCGGTTTTTCCAAGTCGACGCTGGCGGCGTCGTTGCGTGCGGCCGGGATCGACTATGTCCATCTGAAAGCGCTGGGGACGCCAAAGCGCGGGCGCGACGCGGCCAAGAAGGGCGACGTCGCGACGCTGCGCGAGGTCTATGACGATCAGCTGGCGCTGCCCGAGGCGCAGGCCGCGGCAGCGCAGATGCGGGCGCTGGCGGCGGAAAAGCCGAGCGCGCTGCTGTGTTACGAGCGTGATCCCTGCCACTGCCACCGCACCCTCCTGTTGCAGGAAGAGGGTGGGGGCGAGAAGGTGGTCGACCTGTACGCCTGAACCGGCGCGAGAGCAGGGTGATCGGTGCGGCGCTCAGCCCGTGACGGGCAGGCGCACCGCGCCGTCGTGATCGCGCTCCATCGGGCTGTAGGCGACGACCGTGTCGAGCGTCATCGGGGCGTAGAGGTGGGGGAAGAGCTGCCCGCCGCGGCTCTCCTCCCAGCGGATCTTGTCGCCAAGCGCCTCGAGATCGACGGCGGCGATGTGCAGATCGTGCTGACCGGCGAAATGCTTGTCCACCGTCTCGGTCAGCTGCGCGGCGGTGGAGAGGTGGATGTAGCCATCCGCCAGGTCCACCGGCGCGCCGGCGAAGGAGCCCTCATGCTCCAGCGCCGCCATCTGGTCGGCAGTCAGCACCTTGTACGCGGTCGTGATCTGAGCTGCCGTCGGGTCTGTCACTGGCCATCCTCCGGGCCGGCGGCGGCATCATCGCCGACCGTCGCGCCGGTATCGGGAGCGATTTCAGGCGGCGAGAGTTCCGCCGCGACCGCTTCCTCGGCGGCATTTTCGGGCTCCGGCTCCTCATCGATCCGCGCGCAGCCGACGACATGTTCGTTGTCGCTGACGTTGAACAGGCGCACGCCGGCCGAGTTGCGGCCGATCACGCGCAGGCTGGCGAGCGGCATGCGGATCAGCTTGGCCTGATCGGTGACGAGCATCAGCTGGTCGTTCTTGCTCGCCGGGAAGCTGGCGACGACCGGGCCGTTGCGACCGATATTGTCGATGTTGGTGATGCCCTGACCACCGCGACCGGTGCGGCGATATTCGAACGCCGAGGACAGCTTGCCATAGCCATTCGCGCAGACGGTGAGGATGAACTGTTCGTGCGCGCGCAGGAATTCGAACCGGTCCATCGGGATCTGCGGCTCGCCCTCACGCTCCGTCGCCTTCCAGGGGGCGAAGCGCAGATATTCCTCCCGCTCCTCCTGCGTGGCGCCGGTGCGGTGCAGGATCGAGAGCGAGATCACCTCGTCGCCGGGCGCGAGGCGCATGCCGCGCACGCCGGTGGAGTTGCGGCTCTGGAATTCGCGCACGTCGCTGCCCGGGAAGCGGATCGCCTTGCCCTGACGGGTGGCGAGGAGGACGTCGTCATTCTCCTCCAGCAGCGCGACGCCGATCAGGCGATCGTCGATGTCGTCGCCTTCGAACTTCATCGCGATCTTGCCGTTCGAGGGCACGTTGGTGAAGGCATCCATCGCGTTGCGGCGCACGCTGCCCCGCGCGGTCGCGAACATGACGTGGAGCTTGCCCCATTCCGCCTCGTCCTCCGGCAGCGGCAGAACGGTGGAGATCGTCTCGCCCGGCTGCAGCGGCAGGAGGTTGATCATCGGGCGGCCGCGGGTGTTCGCGCTGCCTTCGGGCAGGCGCCACACCTTCATGCGATAGACGCGGCCGAGCGTGGAGAAGAACAATACCGGCGTGTGCGTCGAGGTGACGAAGAGGCTGGTGACGGCATCCTCGTCCTTGGTCGCCATGCCGCTGCGGCCCTTGCCGCCGCGCGCCTGGGCGCGGAATGCCTCAAGCGGGGTGCGCTTGATATAGCCCTGCATGGTCACGGTGACGACCATGTCCTCGCGCTCGATCAGATCCTCGTCGTCGATGCCATCGGCGGCAGCGGCGATTTCGGTGCGGCGCGGGGTCGCGAAGAGCGCGCGAACCTCGGTCAGTTCCTCGCGCATCACCGCATAGAGCTTCACGCGGTCGGCGAGGATCGCGAGCAGCTCGGCGATCGATTCGGCCAGCGTCTTGAGCTCGTCGCCGATCTCGTCACGGCCAAGCGCGGTGAGACGGTGGAGGCGCAGGTCGAGAATCGCGCGGACCTGGATTTCCGACAGGCGATAGGTGTCGCCGGTGATCTCGGTCTCGACCGCCTCGACCAGCTTGATGTAGCCGGCGATCTCCGCAATCGGCCAGTCGCGCGCCATCAGCGCAGCGCGCGCCTCGGCCGGCGAAGACGAGCCACGGATCATCCGGACGACCTCGTCGAGGTTCGTCACGGCGATGACGAGGCCGAGCAAGATGTGCGCCCGGTCGCGCGCCTTCGCCAGTTCGAACTTCGAGCGGCGGGTGATGACCTGCTCGCGGAACTGGATGAAGGCGGCGATAATCTCGCGCAGCGGCAGCATCTCCGGCCGGCCGCCGCGGATCGCGAGCATGTTGGCGGGGAAGCTGCCCTGTGCCGGCGTGTGACGCCACAGCTGGTTCAGCACCACTTCTGGCGTCGCGTCACGCTTCAACTCGATAACGACGCGAACACCGTCGCGGTTCGATTCGTCGCGGACGTCGCCAATCCCCTCGATCCGCTTGTCCTTCGCGGCCTCGGCGATCTTTTCGACCAGCGCGTTCTTGCCCTGCTGGTAGGGAATCTCGGTGAGGACGATCGAGCGACGCTCGCCGCGCCCTTCCTCAATGACGTAGCGCGAGCGGACGATGATCGAGCCACGGCCCGTCTCATAGGCGCTGCGCGCGCCGGCGCGGCCGAGGATGACAGCGCCGGTCGGGAAGTCCGGCCCGGGCACGATCTCCATCAGCTCCTCGGTCGTGAGCGGCTCTCCGCCGCTGATCGCGCGATCGAGATAGGCAAGGCAGGCGTCGACGACTTCGCCCAGATTGTGCGGCGGGATGTTGGTCGCCATGCCGACCGCGATGCCGCCAGCGCCGTTGACGAGCAGGTTGGGGAACCGCGCCGGGAGAACCGAGGGTTCGCTTTCCGAGCCGTCATAGTTCGGCTGGAAATCGACCGTGTCCTTGTCGAGATCGTCGAGCAGGTAATCCGCGACACGCGACAGGCGCGCCTCGGTGTAACGCATTGCGGCGGGCGGATCGGGATCCATCGAGCCGAAGTTGCCCTGGCCGTCGATCAGCGGCGCGCGCATCGACCAGTCCTGCGTCATGCGCGCCAAGGCGTCATAGATCGCGGTATCGCCGTGCGGGTGGTATTTACCGATCACGTCACCGACGATGCGGGCGGATTTGCGGTAGGGCCGGTTGTAGGTGAAGCCGCTTTCGTTCGCCGAATAGAGGATGCGCCGGTGCACCGGCTTCAACCCGTCGCGAACGTCGGGGAGCGCACGTGCCACGATCACGCTCATCGCGTAATCGAGGTAGCTGGTCTTCATTTCCTCGACGATGGAGATCGGCGCGATATCCGAAGGGTCGGCGAGGACGGTCTCGTCGGTCAAAACGCTACTTTCGGGTTAGGAATTCTGGTGCCCCCGCTCTAGGCCGGCGCAACAGAAATGTCACGCGCGCGTACGGGCGCGCAGGGGTGGTGCAAAGGCCGCGTCGCAATGCGGTCAGGGCGCGATCTCCGCGCCGTCCCAGGCGAACAGCCGGCCGCTGTCCTGCGGCTTCAGCCCGTCGATCACGTCGAGCAACTGCACCGCCGCGCGATCCGGCTTGAACAGGTCGCGTCCGGCCTGCTGGAACGGTTTGGACAGCCGGGTGTCGACGGTGCCGGGGTGGAGGCCAACGACGATGCCGCGCTCGTTCCGGCGCTTGTCCTCGATCGCAAGCGTGCGGATGAGCTGGTTCAGCGCGGCCTTGCTGGCGCGATAGCCGTACCAGCCGCCCAGCCGATTGTCCGAGATGCTGCCGACCCGCGCCGAGAGGAAGGCGAGCACCGAACGACCCTGTTTTGGCATGATCGGCAGGAAGTGCTTGGCGACCAGCGCGGGGCCAATGGTGTTGATCGCATATTGGCGCGCAAGCCACGCGGGATCGAGCGCGGCGATGGACTTCTCGGGGCCGTCATCGCCATCGTGCAGGATGCCGGTGGCGACGATCACCAGTTCTGGGGCGCTGGCCGCGGCGGCGGCAGCGGCGACCGTTGCCTCGTCGAGCAGGTCCAGCTCGGGCCGGGAAAAGCGGCGGACGACCGCGCCTTCTTCTTCCAGCGCGTCCGCGAGCGCCCGTCCGATGCCGCCGCTTGCGCCAATGATTGCCGTTTTCATGAAGAAACGGCTAGGCGTGCAAATCATTACGTTCAATGTCCGTTCAGCGCGCTTTCTTGATGGAGCGACGAGAGGGCACTAAGCGTCTATTCAAGTGTTCACGCCTCAAAGGAGAGCAGTTTTCATGAAGAGCATTTCCCGCGTCGCCTTTGCGGCGGCGCTTATGGCCGGTGTAGCGGGCGTTGCCGTGTCGACCCCGGCCGTCGCTCAGAAGAAGAATGAGCAGAAGGGTGGCGGCCCGTCGCTGAAGCTCAGCAAGGACGTGCAGAACGCCGCCGCCGCCGCGCAGACCGCGATCGGCGCGAAGGACTTTGCCGCCGCCGCGACCGCGCTGAGCACCGCGCAGGCTGCCGCGAAGAGCGATGACGATCGCTATATCGTCGCCGCGCTGCAGCTGCAGAGCGAGGCCGTGAAGATCCAGGACGCGCGCGCCGCCAACCAGCAGGTCAACGAAGCTGGCCTGAAGGCGCCGCTCGAAGCGCTGATCGCCAACCCGAAGACCCCGGCGGTCGACGTGGCGAAGTACAATTACCAGCTCGGCATCATGGCGGCGAACGCCAAGGACAATGCCGGCGCGATCAACTATTTCCAGCGCGCGCAGCAGCTTGGCTACAATGATCCCAACCTGCCGCTGCAGATGGTCAAGCTGAAGATGGATTCGGGCGACGTGGCCGGCGGCGCCGCGGAGCTGGAGAAGGCAATCGACGCGCAGGTCGCGGCCGGCCAGAAGCCGAGCGAGGACCTGTACAAATATGCCATCGCGCAGACCAACAAGAAGCGCATGGGCCCGCAGACGGCAAACTGGATCAAGAAGTGGGTCGTCGCTTACCCGAGCGCCAAGAACTGGCGTGACGGCATCGTCACCTATGGCATGACGCAGCAGAGCGCGGTCACGCTGGACAAGGGGCAGAAGGTCGACCTGTATCGCCTGATGCGTTCGGCCAAGGCGCTGGCCGACCAGTATGACTATGAGACCTATGCGCAGTGGACCTATGACCTGGGCCTGCCGCACGAGACCAAGGCAGTGCTCGACGAAGGCAAGGCATCGGGCAAGATCCCGGCGAACAGCCAGTCGGCCAACGACCTGATGCGAGTCGCCAACCAGGCGATCGCCAGCGAAGGGTCGCTCGCGCCGGTCGAAGCAAAGGCCAAGGCGGGCGCCAACGGCCGCATCGCGCTGAACACGGGTGACGCGTACTTGGGCATGGGCAACTATGCCAAGGCGATCGAACTGTATCGCGTCGCGCTGCAGAAGGGTGGCGTCGACGCGGACGTGGTGAACACCCACATCGGCATCGCGCTCGCCAACTCGGGCGACAAGGCTGGCGCCAAGGCTGCCTTCGCCGAGGTGAAAACCGCGCCGCGCACCGACATTGCGTCGCTGTGGTCGGTGTACCTGGACAACCCGCCGACGGCCTGATCCGCGCGGATTGACCATATGGAAAGGGGCGGCCGAGGCCGCCCCTTTTTTGTTGCGTGTGTGTGGTCCGGTGAAAGCGTGGGTTCGCTGGCGTCGGGCGCTACTCCACCTCATCCTCGATCACGATCGGTACGCCCGGCTGCGCCTTTGCCGTGCGGATCGTGAGCGAGGATTTCACGCTGGCGACGTTGGGCGCCGCGGTGAGATGCGTCGTCAGGATGCGCTGGAAGGATTCCAGGTCCGAGGCGACGATCTTCAGGATGAAGTCGATCTCCCCGTTCAGCATGTGGCATTCGCGCACCTCGGAAATGCCCGCCACGTGCCGCTCGAACGCTGCCAGGTCGTGTTCGGCCTGGCTGCGCAAACTGACCATCGCGAAGACGGTGATCGGGAAGCCGAGCAACGCGGGTTCGCAATTGGCGTGATAGCCGCGGATCACCCCCGCCTGCTCCAGCGATCGCACCCGGCGAAGACATGGCGGGGCGGTCAGCCCGACCTTCTCCGCCAGGTCAACGTTGGTCATCCGGCCATCTTCCTGGAGCAGTGCGAGGATCCGCCGATCGATCCGGTCAAGCACCATGCGCGCTTTCCGCACGCAGCTTTTCTATCAAGAACATGCCCGGTCCTATAGTTTAGTTGCGTGAGAACGCAATTGTCTCATCGTATGACAAGTGTGTGATTCTGTTGCTTGCGATCATCACCGTGTAGGGTAGGAGGCAAGTGACGCAGCGGTTGGTCGCTGCGACGAGACGGGGAAGTGTGTGCGGTTCGACGATAGTCTCAAGACTGTGTTGGCTGCGGATTCCTCCACCGCCTTTGGCGCGCAGGCGACGTTCCGCCAGCTTGCCGACCTGATCGCCCGGGGCAGGGTGCAGCCCGAAGCGGAGACGATCGGCCGCCTGCGGGCATTGCGCGGCTTGGTTCCGGCCGCCGTTCGCGCGGCCGCAGCCCGCAGCCTTGCGCTGGGCCAGCCACCGGCCGAACTGGTCGCCTTCTTTGCCGATGACGCGCCCGAGATCGCATCGGCGGCGCTGCGCGCGGCGCAGTTGCCGGCCGAGGGATGGCTGGCGATGGTCCCGCAGCTGGGGCCGGTGGGCCGGGCGGCGCTGCGCCGGCGCGACGATCTGCCGGCGAGCGTGGTCCGCGCGCTGGAGGCATTCGGATCGACCGATTTCTCGCTTGGATATGATGGCGCGGCGATAACGGCGGACGAGGCGGTTGCGGCCTTGCCGGCTGAGGCCGCGGAGGTGGCCGAGCTGAACGAGGTCGTGCTGGATCTGCCCCCGCCGCCCGAGCCGCGCGACACCGGCGGTTTCGAGATTTCCGAGCTCGTTGACCGGATCGCCAGTTTCCAGCGCGCGCGCGGGCCGGTGAAGCCGGCGCCGCGGCTGCGCGTGGTGGACACGTTCCGCTTCGAAACCGGGCCCGATGGGGTCATCAGCTGGACCGACGCGATGCCGCGCGGCGCGCTGGTCGGCCTGTCGTTGATGCTGCCGGGCAGCGGCACGGCGCAGGTCGATGGCGTGGTGAGCAGCGCGATCCGGGCGCGCACCAGTTTCACCGATGCGCGGTTGTCGCTGGAGGGCGGGGCGGCGCTGGCGGGTGAGTGGCGATTGTCGGCGACGCCGCTATTCGACCACGGCACGGGTCGCTTTGCCGGCTATCGCGGCAGCGCGCGTCGCCCGCGGCTGGACGAGCGCGCGCCGCCATCCAAGGGTGAAGGCAATGTCGAGGGGCTGCGCCGGCTGGTGCACGAACTGCGCACCCCGACCAATGCCATTGCCGGTTTCTCCGAGCTGATCGAATCGCAGCTGCTGGGGCCGGTCGCGCCGGTGTATCGTGAGCGGGCGGCGGCGATCCGCAGCCTCGCGGCGGACCTGATCGCGGCGATCGAGGACCTGGATCTCGCCGCGCGAATCGAGGGCGATGCGTTGCAGCTGCGCCCGGCGGCGGTGGTGCTTGCTCCGGTGCTGGAACGGATTGCGGCAGACCTGCAATCGCTGGCGACGATGCGCGGCTGCACGCTGACGATCGCGCCGATGGACGCCGCGATCGCCGTGGCATGCGACGATCGCGCGACGGAGCGGCTGCTGGGCCGTTTGATCGGGACCATCGTCTCAGCGGCGCAGCCCGACGAGGCGATCACCGTGACAGCAGGCGCATCGGGGCTTCATACCTCCCTGGTGTCAGTGACGCTGCCCCGCGCGCTGGCCGACCTGTCAGAGGACGAACTGCTGACGCTGGATGCGGAGCGTGAGGCGGAACTGCCCGGCGCGCCGCTGCTGGGCACCGGCTTTGCGCTGCGGCTGGTGCGCAATCTGGCGGCGAGCCTGGGCGGGCAGACGATGATCACGGCCGACCGGATGGTGGTGTCGCTGCCCGCAGCGGCGGCCGGCACGCTGGGGCAGGCGGCGACCCACAAGGGGTGAGCAGCGGCGGCGCGAAAGGCTGGCGCGTACCGCCGCCGCCGCCAGCCGATTACATTGCATGGCCCCCGTCATTCGGCCGCCGGTTCATGGTGTTCGTCGATACCGAGGAGGAATTCGACTGGTCGGCGCCGTTCAGGCGCGACGCCATTGCGGTCGAGGCGATCACGGCGTTGCCCGACATGCACCGCCGCCTTGCCGACCACGGGGTCGCGCCCTGCTATCTGTGCGATTATCCGGTGGCGACCAGCGCGGCGGCGATCGATACGCTGCGCGGCCTGATCGCCGATGGGCGCAGCACGATCGGCGCGCAGCTGCATCCCTGGGTCAATCCGCCGCATGACGAGGCGCCGAGCGGCTGGGCGTCCTTTGCGGGCAACCTCGATCCCGCGCTGGTCGCGGCGAAGGTTGACCAACTGACCGCCGCGATAACGGCCGCGTTCGGGGCGCAGCCGCTGGCGTTTCGCACCGGGCGCTACGGCCTGGGGCCCGGCATGCCCGCGCTGCTGGCGGCGCGCGGCTATCGCGTCGAGACATCGATGCGCGCGCTGCATGACTATAGCGCCGCCGGCGGGCCGGATTTCAGCGCCATCGGCAGCGCTGCCTTTCGCCTGGCGCCCGAGGGGTTGATCGAGGTGCCGCTGACGACGCGCTATATCGGCGCGCTGCGCCGGGGCGGGGGAGCATTGCACCGGTTGGCAGGCAGAATACCGCGTGGCCGCGGCGTGATGGCGCGAACGGGGCTGTTGTCGCGCGTGCCGCTGTCGCCCGAAGGCGTGTCGTTCGGCGAGGCAGCGGCGGCGGTGCGCGAGGCGGTGGCGGCCGGCGAAAGACTGCTCACCTTTTCCTTCCATTCGCCAAGCCTGGTGCCGGGGAACACGCCCTATGTGCGCGACGCGGCAGGGCTGGCGCGTTTCCATAGCTGGTGGGACGACATGCTCGCGTTGCTGGAGCAGATGGAGGTGCGGCCGATCAGCCTGGCCGAGCTGATCGCGGCGGCGGACGATGCGGCACCACGCGGGCAGCATCGCCGGTCTGGGACAGAATGTCCAAGTGACCGGGGCGGGCAGGGTCGCTAGCAGCCGGGTGACAAGGATCGGCGACGCCATGCCCGCGGACGGCAGGACCCCTGCCACCGGCACTCTCGGCCGCGCCGACGCGAGGAGTTGCGATGACCCATCGATTTGCGCTGCCCCTGATCATGGCCTTCGCCAGCCTGTCGCTGCCGGCGGCGGCGCAGGATGTGCGCAAGGGTGACATCACCATTTCCCAGCCATGGTCGCGCGCCACGGCGCCGCGCGCCACCGTCGGCGCAGGCTATGCCCAGATCCGCAATGGCGGAAAGACGGCCGACCGGCTGATCAGCGTGTCAACGCCGCGGGCCGCGCGCGTCGAACTGCACAGCATGACGACCGAGAATGGCATCATGCGGATGCGACCGCTGAGCGGCGGCATTGCGCTGGCGCCCGGCGCGACGATCGCGCTGGCGCCCGGCGGTAACCACATCATGTTCATGGGCCTGACCGCGCCGCTGAAGCAGGGTGAGCGCGTGCCCGCGACGCTGCGCTTTGCCAAGGCGGGAGAGGTGAAGGTGGTCTTCACCGTCCGCGCCGCTGGTGCCGCCGCGCCGGCGCATCCGCATGGAGGCCATCAATGACCCGCCCTCGCATCCGCACCGCGCATGTCACGGCGTTGCTGGCCGCGGCGCTCGCGCTGGGGACGGCGGCCTGTTCGTCGCCGGCGCCCGTCAAGGCTGACGAGGCGGCAGCGCAGAACGCGCCGGGCGGCGCCTTTCGCCTGGTGGATACCAGCGGCAAGACCGTCACCGAGCAGACGTTGAAGGGGAAGCCCTATGCGATCTTCTTCGGCTTTACGCGCTGCCCCGACATCTGCCCGACGTCGATGAACCGCATGGCGTTGCTTCACCAGAAACTGGGCGCGGACGGGGACAAGATGAACATCGTCTTCGTCTCGGTCGATCCCGAGCATGACAAGAGCGAGGATATCGCGAGCTTCCTGTCGATGTTCGACGCGCCGGTCATCGGCCTGACCGGGGAGCCGGCCGAGCTGAAGCGGATGGAGGAAGCGTACAAGATCTATGTCGAGCGCGTGCCGCTGCCCAATGGCGATTATACGATCGATCATACCGCGCGCATCCTGCTGTTCGATCGCAACGGCGAGTTCGCCACGACGATGGATGCCGCCGAGCCCGAGGACCGTGCGCTCGACCGGCTGCGAAAGCTGATCCGTGCTTAGGTGGGTGCTTCCGGCGCTGGCGCTGCTGCTCGCCGGTTGCGGGATCACCAACCCCGTGGTCGAGGAGCGCCGGGTGCGCGAGGCGACCGAGGCGCATTTCGGCAGCCCGCTGGCACCGATCGACGTCGGGCCGATTGTGGTGAGCGGCAACCATGCGCTGGCCGATTGGACACAGGGTGACTTTGGCGGCCGGGCGCTGTTCGAAATGGGCGACTATGGCTGGCAGCTGCTGCTGTGCAGCGGTGATTCGATGCGCAATGCCAGCAACCTGAAGCGCGCCGGCGTACCCGATTTCAACGCGACCTATATCGCCGATGAGCTGGCCAAGGCGGAATTGTCCGTCCCGGCCGAGCGGCTGGCGCGGATGAAGCGCTTCGTCGGGACGGCGGCCGATCATGAGGAATATCTGCGCTCGCTGGGCGAGGGGCAGGGCGCCGCCGGGACGGCGCCGTCGGATGGGCCAGAAGTGCGCGCAAATGCACCAAAGTCCTGAGGTTTGTGCAACAAAATGTAATGTTACCGGCGCTTGATATTTTGGCCCCGGGAATTAATTTCAACCGTGCGGACCGGGCCCCTCTGGCGCTCGTCTCAGGACGAACGTGATGTCGGACCGCATCGGGTTAGCTCGATGTAGGCCTGAGTCTGCCTCTTAACATCATCGCTGACCCGATCGTTCAATCTTTGATTGGAGAGAGGCGTTGAGTTTCCTTCGTTATAAATTGACCCAGTTGCATGCGCGGCTGGATGAGCAGATCCGCACCGAATTGACGCGACGCGCACCGGACACGTTCCGCCTGCTGCGTCTGAAGTGGCTGCGGCTGCAGGTGAAGGACCGACTTCACGCCATGGCCTGGCAACCACAGGCGGCCTGATCCGCAAATTTCCCACTGACGAGCGGCGGCGACGACGCCGCGCGATGCGGTTCGCGCGCCGACCCGGTCGGCGGCCGCTCGCCTTTACCTTTCAGGAACGATCATGACCTTTCTTGCCATTTTTGCAGCTGCCGCCGCCGCGGCGACCGGTGCCCCTGCGGCGACCCACAGCCTGTCGGTCGAACATGCGTCCGGCGCCGTGCAGGCCGATTATCGCGGTGACATCAAGATCCAGCAGAAGCAGGTGGGGGCCGTCGCCCCGC
Organism: Sphingomonas sp. ABOLG; assembly: GCF_003950435.1. Classification (NCBI taxonomy): domain Bacteria; kingdom Pseudomonadati; phylum Pseudomonadota; class Alphaproteobacteria; order Sphingomonadales; family Sphingomonadaceae; genus Sphingomonas; species Sphingomonas sp. ABOLG. The sequence continues at coordinate 40,773 of NZ_QQWW01000018.1, read as the reverse complement.
CGGGCCGCCCGTCCTCGCTGCGCTGCGTCTGGACCGCCAATATGGAAGTGAACCGCACCGCGACCGGCGCTGGCGGCGTGATGGCCTCGCGCAGCTTCGTCGAGAACAATGTCGCGAACGGCAGCCGCCCGGGCTGGTGCAACGCCAGCCGCAGCGCGATCCAGCAGGACGTGGCAAAGAAGGTCGGCGACACGCGCGCTTACCTCGCCAAGGCGGCCGATGCGGATCGCGCCGCGTTGATCGCCGATCTCGACAAGCTGGCGGCCACCCAGTCCGCCAGCTGAGACCAGTTCCCTGAGCGGTGCGCGCCTACCTCCCCCCCCCCCGGACGCGCCGCTCCTCCCTGGGCCCTCGCCCTCTGAGGCCGTATTGCCGGCTGCGTTGTACTCCCTTGCGGCGCAGCGACGGTGGCTCTCAGGGGGCGGGACGGGCCGCGGGTTTTCGGGTGCGCGCGATCAGCACGATCAGCCGGCGGGTTGATCCGCCGACCAGCCGCCGCCCATCGCCTGATAAAGCGCGATCACGCTGTTGATCTGGTCGGCGCGCAGCTGAACCAGGGTCAGATCGACGTTGAGCAAGGTGCGCTGCGCATCGAGCTGTTCCAGATAGGTCGCATAGCCCGCGCGATAGCGGTTGGTGGCGTGGCGCAGGGCCTCCGCCGTGGCGGTGCGCTGCGCCTCAAGCTCCCGCCGCTGCGCGGCGAGGCGGTCGACCGCGGCCAGATTATCCTCCACCTCGCGGAAGGCGGTGAGGGCGGTGCGCTGATAGGTGAAGGCCGCCTGGTCGCGCCGTGCCGCCGCCCCCTCTACATTGGCGGTGAGCCGCCCGCCCTGAAACAAGGGCGCAAGGATGCTGGCGCCGATCGACCAGATCGACACCGGATCGGCAAGCGCGGTCGACAAGGTGAGGCCAGCCGATCCGGTCAGCCGAAGCGAGGGGAGGAATTGCGCGCGAGCGGCGGCGAGCGAGGCGTCGGTCGCGGCAAGGCTGTATTCGGCCTGGGCGATATCGGGTCGGCGACGCAGCAGATCGGATGGCAGGCCGGCGGGCACGCCGGGCGGGGCCAGCGCCGACAGCGGCCGCCCGCGCGGGATCGCGCGCGGGGTGACGCCGGTGAGGGTGCTCAGTGCGTTCTCCTGCCGCGCGATCGCCAGCTGCACCTGCGGCAGGATTTGCGTCGTGGCGCGATATTCCGCCTCCGCCTGGCGCAATTCGAGCTGCGAGGTGTAGCCGACGTCGGCGCGCGACTTGGCAAAGCGTAGTGCCTCCGCGCGCGAGGTGATCGTCGCCTCGACCACCGCGCGGCGGGCGTCGAGCGCGCGCAGCGTGATGTAGCCGCTGGCGGTGGCGGCGGTGACCGACAGGAGCGCCGCGTCGCGCGCGGCGGCGGTGGCGGCGGTGGACTGGCGCGCGGCCTCCACCTGATTGCCGATGCGGCCGAACAGATCGACCTCATAGGCGGCCTGGAACAGCGGCTGCACGCCGGTATTCTCGGCCGCGACCCCCAAGGGGTTGAGCGCGCGCGCCTCCGTCACGCCGACTGCGGCGTCGAGTGAGGGGAAGAGCTGCGCGCGGGCGAGCCGTTCGTTGGCGCGCGCCTCCTGCACACGCGCCGCAGCGATCGCGACATCGGGATTGTTGGCGCGCGCTTGTTCCACCAGCGTGTCGAGCACCGGATCACCGAAGCGGCGCCACCAGTCGCCGTCGAGCGCGGCGCCGGCGGGCAGGGTGGTGCGCCATTGCAGCGGTGCAGTGACGCCGGCCGCCTCGGGCCGGGGCGGGTTGGGCGCGGCGCAGCCGGCAAGCGCCAGCAGGACCGCGAGCGAAGAGCGTGTCCTCATCGTCTGGCGCCTACCTGGTCGCCGGGGCGGGCGCGCCGCTAGTATCGACCGCCGCCTCGACCGACATGCCGGGGCTGAGCCGTGGATACAGCGGGCTACGCTGATCCAGCGCGATGCGCACGGTGAGCCGCTGCGGCACCTTCACGAAATTGCCGGTCGCATTGTCCGGGCGGATGACGGAGAATTCGCTGCCCGCCGCCGGCGACAGCCGCTCGACCCGGCCGCGGATCTCGGCGCCGCCCAGCGCATCGACGTGCAGCACCGCGGGCTGGCCCGGGAAGATGCGCGCGGTCTGCGCTTCCTTGAAGTTGGCCGAGACCCAGACGGTCGGCGGGACGAGGAACATCAATTGCGTGCCAGCGGTGACATATTGGCCAAGGCGGACGGTGACTTCGCCGAGCTTCCCCGCCTGGGGCGCGCGGATGATGGTGTTGGCAAGGTCGATCTCGGCAAGGCGCAGCGCGGCGCGCGCGTTTGCGACCGCGGCCTCCAGGCCGCCGCGCCCGACGGTGACGGAGCGGACCTCCTGCTCGCCGATGGTGCGCTGCGCCTCCGCCTGGCGGACCGCCGCCTGCGCCTGCGCCAGCGCGGCGCGGGTCTGATCCTGCTCCCGCAGCGATACCGACCCCTGCGCCACCAGATCGTCGACGCGGCGCATGTCGGCCTGGGCGCGGGCAAGTTGCGCGCGGGCGCTGGCGATCGCAGCGTCCTGCCCACCCACGGCGGCACGGCGCGAGCGTTCGCTTTGTTGCGAGTTGGCGAGATTGGCGCGCTGCGTATCCAGTGCGGCGCGCGCCTGTTCGACCCGTTGGCGGTAGATGCGATCGTCGATCCGGGCGAGCACCTGCCCGGCCTTCACCGTCTCGAAATCGCGCACCTCCACGCTGGTGACATAGCCGTTCACCTGGGGCGCGATGATCGTCGTCTGCCCGCGGACATAGGCATTGTCAGTCGTCTGCAGGCTACGGCGGAATGGCGGCAGGTCCCACGCCCACAGCGCGATCAGCGCGCCGGCGATCAGCAGCGCGACGAAGAACAATGTCGAGAGCAGGCCGCCGCGCGGCGGCGCCCAGCCGCGGCCACGATCAGGCTCGGGCGCGGTGGTTTCGACCGGATCCTCCAGCCGCTCCTCGGCCACCGCCTGGTCCCGGCGCGATGTCGCGTCATTCATTGTGCCGCATTCTCCCGCATCTTCTGCATCGCCGCCAATTCCTCCGCCAACGGATTGATCCCGTGCATCTTCAGCCAGACCCACCGCCCGCCAAGCCACAGCACCACCAGCACGGCGAGGATGCCGACGCCGGTGAAGACGTCGTTGAAGGCGAGGATGTTCGCCTCTCGCGTGACTTGCTGGCCGAACAGGACGGCGCCCTCCGCCTGACGCAGCATCGGATCGCCCTCGACGCGGGCGTAGGCGCCGCCAAGCTGCTGAAGCCGCTGCGTGACGAGCGGGTCGCCGGCGACGAGGCCGTGGACGATCTCCTGCGAATGGAGCCGCTCTCGCACGATCTGCACGGTGCCCAGGAACGCCGTGCCTGCGAGCCCGCCCACCGTCTGCGCAATGCCGAATACGGCCGAGAAGCTGACGATGTGGCTTGGCCCCTTTGAAATGGCGCGCAGGATGCCGACCATCGTGACGGGGCCCATCCAGAACAGGGCGGCAAAGGCGAGCAGCCCCTGGCTGAGATAGAAATTGCCCGGGCGGGTGAGGTTGGTCGCATCCGAATCCATGAAGGCCACCACGGCGATGATCATCGCCGACGCGACCACCTGCCACAGCAGATCCTTGGGATTCAGCAGCAGCACCCCGGCGGCAATCCCGGCGATCGAGCCCAGGAGGATGATGACGTTCAGCGTGACGAGCTGGTCATTGCCCATCCCCAGCGCGGTCAGCAGCCCGGTCGAGCCATAGGTCTGTTCGGACAGGAGCACCCGGATCGCGGCGACGATGATGATGAAGCGCAGCACGTTGCGCGTGCGCATCCAGCGCGTGTTGAGCAGCGGATTGGCGCGATTGTGCTCGATCAGCATCGCCGCGCCGATCAGGATGATCGCGGCGGCGGTCGCATAGCCGAGCCAGGCCGTGCTCCACCAGACGATGCGTCCCTGCACCAGCACCCCGCACAGGAGCGCCATGCCCGGCGCGAACAGTGCGAAGGTGAGGAAATCGAGCTTCTCGAACGCCTGGAACCGCTCGCTTGGCGGCAATCGCAGCAGCGCGACGGAGCCGAGGCACAGCAACGTCAGGCCGAGTTCGAACACGAACAGGTTCTGGATGTCGCCATCAGCGAGCAGGAAGGGGGAGATGATCCGGGCGAGCGGCAGGCCAAGTTGTGCCAGGCCAAAGCCGATGATCATGCCCGACAGGCGCGCCGGGGCAGGCATCGCCTGCATGATGTAAAAGAAGCACAGCGTGGAGAGGCCGCTGCCGACGATCCCCGCCGCCGCGCGCGTCAGCAGTTCGACGCCATAGCTGTGGACGAACACCTGCAGTACGGTGACCGCGAGGAAGCCGGTCAGGAACACGCGATTGAAGCGCTGCAGCCCGAATTGCTGGCGGAATTTGATGAGCAACATGCTCATGCACACGCTGGTCATCGAATAGATCGCGCTGAGCCAGCCGCCCTCCACCGGGCTGAGGCCCAGCGAGCCCTGGATCTGCGGCAGATTGGCGAGCAGCAGGCCGTTGCTGAGCCCACCCGTCAGGCCCAGCAGCACGCCGATCGCGGCATAGGCGATCCGCCGCCCCATCGGATGGTCGGGCGTCGCCGGCGATCCGGGCAGGAAGGGCCGCTCGTGCGGCTTGAATTCATAGGGCGTGGTGACGGTGGCGGGCATCTATCGGCGGACCGAACCAACAAAGCTTTGGTTCCAAGCTTTGTTGCTCACATGTGACGAAATGCTGCCATGCAGCGAAAGCGCCACAGCCTCAACCCAAGATGTTGCAGTGCACAATAAAGAATAAGGTGCTGAAAGGTGGCTTGATCAGCGGGCGTGCGACACCATGGGGACGGATGCGGGCTCTGTTGATCTGTGCTGCCCCGCGCCATAGTGACCGGCGGGCGGCACGCGGCCGCATCGATGACCGGTGCCCTGGCGCGCCTGACGACGACGAGGCGACCGGATGGACGGCATATGGACGATCGGGCCAGTGATGATCGCGGCCGATCGTGCGCTGGCGATCGCGGCGATGTGGCTGTTCCTCGCGGCCGGCATGATGGTGGCGCGGCGCACGGGCGCAGCGGCCGAGCGCGCCGCGGGCGTGGCGCTGGTCGTCGGGATCGCGGCGGCGCGGCTTGGCTTCGTCGTGCAGCATCTGGACGCGTTTCGCGTCGAGCCATGGTCGATCATCGCCATCTGGCAGGGCGGTTTTGCCCCGAGGATCGGCGTCGTGGCGGCGGCGCTGACCCTGCTGCTGGCGCTGGGTCGGCGGCGGGCGACGGCGTGGATGATCGTGGTCCTGGCCGTGCTGTCACTCGGCCACGCGGCGCTGAGTGCGGTCCTCGCCCCGACGCCCCAGCCACTGCTACGCGGACTCACGCTGCATGATCTGGACGGGAAGCCCGTCGCGATCGATGCGCTGCGCGGCAAGCCGTTCGTGCTGAACCTGTGGGCCACCTGGTGCGGGCCGTGCCGGCGCGAAATGCCGATGATCATCGATGTGGCGCGGGGGTCCGAAACGCCGGTGCTGCTGATCAACCAGCGCGAGAGCGAGGCCGCCGTGCGGCGCTTCCTGGCGGCGGAGCGGCTGGCGGGGGACGCCGTGGTGCTCGATCCCACGGGCCATGTCGCTGCGGCGACGCGGGCGGGCGGCTATCCCACCACCGTGTTCGTCGACGCGGCGGGCCGGATCACCCGCCGCCACACGGGCGAAATCTCGCGCGCCAGCCTGATGGCCGCGATCGACGAACTGGAAGGAAGCTGATGGTGACTGGCCGTTTTCTTATGGTGCAGGCGCTGGCCGCGCTTGCTGTGGCCCTGACCATTTCACCGGCCGCGACGGCGCAGAACGTTACCTCCAACGCCGCGTCGCTGCATCGCCAGATCCAGAATGACAGCGTCGCCCCGACAATCGCGCCGGCGGGTGCGGACGTGACGATGGTGGTGTTTTCCGATTATCAATGCCCCTATTGCCGCAAGGTCCACCCGGCGCTGGAGCAATTGCGGCGCGAGGACCCGAAGCTGCGCGTGGTGTATCGCGACTGGCCGGTGTTCGGCGCGGTCTCTCGCGAGGCGGCGCGGACGGCGATCGCGGCGAATTACCAGGGGCGGCACGCGGCGTTCAACAATGCGCTGATGCAGACGCAGGGCAGGATCACCAGCCAGTCGATCCGTATCGCCGCGGACCGGGCCGGCTTGGATTGGGCGCGGCTGCAGGCTGACCTCGTCAAGCATGACGAGGCGATCGACGCGGCGTTGGCACGTACTCACCGCTACGCCCGTGCGATCGGCCTGGCCGGCACGCCGGCGCTGGTGATCGGGCGCTACCTGCTGCCCGGCGCGGTCGAGCTGCCGACGCTGCGCGAGGCGGTCGCCGCCGCGCGGCGGGGGAACGCGGACTGACCCAGAACCAGCGCGGCCAATTGGTGCCTGACGCGTTGGGGCGGGGGAAAGGGCTGGCTGATGCGCAAGGACGATGATGAACGGTGGATGCGATTGGCGCTGGAGGTGGCGCAGTCGAAGGGGTCGCATCCCTCGACATCGCCGCTCGGATGCGTGATCGTCCTGGACGGCAAGGTCATTGCTGCGGAGCGCAACCAGACGCACGAATTGCCCGACGCGACCGCCCATGCCGAGATGATGGCGATCCGCCGCGCGTGCGAGGGGATCGGTGAGCTCGAACTGCGCGGCGCGACGCTTTATTCCACGCTGCAGCCGTGCGGGATGTGCACCATGGCGTCGATCTGGTCGAAGGTCGGGCGGGTCGTGTTCGGCGCGGGGCGCGATGACGTTCACCCGATGTATTTCGAGGCGAAGCATGTCGACACGCTGGCGTTCATCGCCGACGCCTATCGCGACGATATCGAGATCGAGGGCGGCTGCCTCGCGGCGGAATGTGCCGAGCTTTATTATGGGCCCGATGCCGACCTGCCAGAGGAGGAGCAGGCCAATCTGTAGCCGCGGTCAGGCGAGCGGCCAGAAGAACAGGATGAGCGGGGTGCCCAGCAGCAGCACCAACAGTGAGAGCGGCGCGCCCAGCCGCGCATAATCCGCAAAACGGTATCCGCCCGGGCCCATCACCAGGGTATTGCACTGATGCCCGATCGGGGTGAGGAAATCACACCCCGCGCCGACCGCCGTCGCCATCAGGAACGCCTCCGGCCGATAGCCGAGATCGCCGGCGAATTGCGCGGCGATCGGCGCCATCACCAGCACTGTCGCGGCGTTGTTCAGGAACGGCGTCACCGCCATTGCCGCGGCGAGGATCAGCGCGACCGCGCCCCAGGCGGGCAGGGTGGTGGCGACATGGGCAAGGCCGGTCGCGATCACCTCCGACGCGCCCGTCGTTCGCAGCGTATCCGACACCGGGATCAACGCGCCGAGCATGATGAGGATCGGCCATTCGACATGATCATAGGCCTCCCGCGGGCTGATCGCACCCGTCGCCATGACAAGGCCCGCCGCGGCGAAGAAGGCGACGGCCACCGGCACCCAGCCCATTGCGGTCAGGAACATGGCGCCCGCGAGGACAAGGATCGGCAACCAGGTGGTGCGGCGCGAGCCCAGCCGCAGGTCGCGTTCCGCCAGCGGCAGGCAGCCGAGCTGCCGCAATCTTTCGGGCATCGTATCAAGCGGGCCTTGCAGCACGACGACATCGCCGGCGCGCAGCACCGTGTTGGCGAGACGGCGGGACAGCCGCTCGCCGCGGCGCGAGATCGCGACCAGGTTGACGCCGAACATCCGCTGGAGGTTGAGGCGCCCGGCGGTCTGCCCCTCCAGCATGCCGCCCATGTTGACCACCGCCTCGACCACGCCGATCTCGCCGGTGCTGCTGCCCTTGTCCTTGTCGCGCTGTTCCTGCGCCGCTTCGCGCCCCTCGCCCTCATAGGCGAGCCGATCGGTGGCGATCGCCCGCTCCAACGCGTCGGGCGCGCCGCTGAGGATCAGCGTGTCACCTTCCTCCAGCGTCATCGCCATGCCGGGCGCGCTGCGCAGCCCGGCGCGCAACATCTGGGTGAGGACGATCTCGCCCTCGTGCCGATCAAGGAACGCCTGCACCGTCTCCCCGACTGCCGGCGACCCGGCGGGAAGCACTACTTCGGTGACATAGCCGGTGATATCCAGTGCCTCACCCATCGTCGCGGCGGCGCGGCGGTCGCGCGGGACGAGGCGATAGGCGAACCGCAGATAGACCAGGCCGATGACGAACAGCCCGAGGCCGACCGGTGTGTAGTCGAACATGCCGAACGGGTGCCCCGTCATCTGTTCGCGCACGCGGCTGACGATGATGTTCGGCGAGGTGCCGACGAGCGTCATCAGCCCACCGAGCAATGCGGCAAAGGACATCGGCATCAGGAAGACCGACGGGCTGGTATCGTTGCGCTTCGCCATCTGGAACGAGGCCGGCATCAGCATGGCAAGCGCGCCGATGTTCTTCACCAGCGCACTCGCGACCCCGACCGTCCCGGTGAGCACCAGCAGTTGCGAGCGGACCCGGGTGACGTGGCGGCTCACCTTGCGCAGCGCGCGTTCGAGCACGCCCGAGCGTTGCACCGCCCCCGAGATCACCAGCGCGGAGCCGACGATCACGACGATATCGTCGGAAAAGCCGCGAAACGCGTCCTCCGGCTTCACGATGCCGAGCAGCAACGCGGCGAGCAGCGCGATGATCGCGGTGACGTCATAGCGGAACCGCCCCCAGATGAAGAGCGCCATCATCCCCAGGAGCGTTGCGATGGAGAGGCTCTGGGGCACTGTCATGGGCTTACCGGAAATGCGCGAACGTGGCTTTATCTCCGTGGGGAGGCGGCAAATTACGCGTTGGCGTCGGGCGGTCCGTGCTGCTGCGGCGCCAGCTTTTGTTTTGGGCGCGGCTGGGTCAGGATGGCGGCATGAAATTGTACAGCGCGCCGTCGCCGGCCCCGAACCCCCGCCGCGTCCGCATGGCCGCCGCCGAGAAGGACATCACGCTGGAGGAGGTCATGCTCGATCTCCGGCGGGGAGAGCACAAGGCGCCGGACCATCTGGCACGCAATCCGCTTGGCCAGGTGCCGGTGCTTGAGCTTGATGACGGAACGATGATTTCCGAGACGGTGTCGATCTGCCGCTATCTCGACAGCGTGGCCGACGCGCCGTCGCTGTTCGGGCAGACGCCGACCGAGCAGGCGCTGGTCGACATGTGGATCCGCCGGGTCGAGCTTCAGATCGGCGAGCCGGTGAAGATGTTCTGGCGCCATGCGCATCCGGCGACGGCGGCGCTGCTGACGCAGTATACGGATTACGGCGCATCGAACCGCGACCTGCTGCATCGCGCCATGCGCTGGTTCGACCGCGAGCTGTCGGACGCGCGGGCGTTCATCACGGGAGATGACTATTCGATGGCCGATATCGCGGCGGTGACGATCATCGATTTCGGCCAGCTGATCGGCATGGAGCCGCTGGCAGAGCGCGACCACGTTTGCGCCTGGCACGATCGGGTGGCGGGGCGGGCAAGCTACGCCGCCTGAGCGGCAGGGTAAACACGCCGAACCAGCGCCGGCGGCATCCCGGCGCGATCGTATCTTTCCCTATTGGATCCTGCCCCAGCGGCCGGCCATGTGATGGCGTGGCGTGTTCGCAGGGGCGGACGGAGCGTACAGCCCCTTGCCCCGCCGAGCAGGAGGATGCCCGTGAACTATTGGATCAGCATCCTATTCCGGATCATTCCCCTGGCGATGGGGGCAGTGTGCCTCGGCCTTGGCCTGTATGTGTTGCGGGACGGCACGGATGCCAATGATTTCGTCGCCGGACACATTCTGGTGTCGCTGACCGCCATCTGCATCGCCCTGTTCACGACCGCCGCGATGATCATCCGGCAACTAACGCACACGTTCAGTCCGGCATGGAAGGTCATCCTCCCCGTGATCGGCTATTCCGCCGCGGGTGCGACCGTGATCTGGGGCTTCGCGATCATTCAACAGGGGAGCGTGCCCAGCTTCGTTGCCGGCCATGTGATAGCCGGCGTGGGGTTGATTGCTGCGTGTGTCAGCACCGTCGCGACGGCATCAAGTGCCTTCACGCTGATCCCCAGAAATGCGCATGGCCGCGCGCAGGACGGTCCGCCCGCCGAGGCGTACAGCCGCGCGACCGGCGCGGCGCTGATTGCCGTGCCTGTCATAGCTACCGTCGCTGGTGCGTTGTGGGCGGCGATGTTGCTGTCGCGTGCCGCCGAGACGCCTGATTATGTCGCCGGCCACGTCCTGCTCGGCATCACGGCCATTTGCGCAAGCCTTATCTCGTTGGTGTCGACGGTGGTGCGGCAGGTGCGCAACGAATTTGGCGAGGGAGAAAGATGGGCGTGGACGCTGTGGGTCCTGTTGATGGGAGCAGCGGCATTTGGTTGGGGAGTGATCGTCCTGTTCGGAGATGACCGGGTAGATCGGATCGCCCCCGGGTGCGTCCTGCTCGGGCTGGGCATGGTGTGCTTCAGCATCGTGTCAAAGGTGTGGTTGCTGGCGCTGACCTGGCGGCGCGAATGCGCACTGGCGAACCGGATTCCGCTGCTTCCGGTCCTGACCTGCCTCGCCTGCCTGTTCTTTTCCGCCTTCCTTGCAGAAGCGGCCACCGCGAACCCGGGCTTCTTCGTCCCGGCGCGCGTTCTGGCGGGGCTTGGCGCCGTCTGCTTTACCCTGTTTTCGATCGTGTCGATCCTGGAGGCCGGCACGTCGGACAAGGAATAGGCTTCGGTGGGCGGCTCCGTCAGTACGGCTGAATACGCCTCGATCGCGATCGCAACGGCGCCGGCGTGAGTTGGTCGGGGAGACAGGATTCGAACCTGCGACATCCTGCTCCCAAAGCAGGCGCGCTACCAGACTGCGCCACTCCCCGACGCGTGCGAGCGCCTAGGCGGTTACCGGCCCGAGTGCAAGCGATCACGCGGTGGGCCCGGCAGGACTCGAACCCGCAACCTAGCCGTTATGAGCGGCCAGCTCTAACCGTTGAGCTACAGGCCCTCCGCGTGAGTGACCGCCTATAGGCGGAGCGTCGCAGGGGCGGCAATGCCTCAAATGGTACGCGGCCCCCTGGGAAAGTGACAAAAGAAAAGGGCGCCTCCGCAAAGCGGAAACGCCCGTTTCATCATTCAGAAAAGCGGCGAGCCTGTTGGCCCGCAGCGCATTACTGCATGTTGTCAGCCTTTTCCTCGGCGACGTCACGGACGTTGTCCGCTGCGTCCTCAAGGTTGTCAGCTGCATTCTCGAGACCCTCGGCAGCAACGGCGTTCGCCGAGTTGTCAGCCAGGTCCTCAAGGTTGTCGGCCATCATTTCCATGTTGTCGGCCATCATGTCCGCGTTGTTCTCGACCGCGGCGGCCTCCGGCGACTTCGAGCAAGCAGCCACGGACATCAGGCCGGCGGCGGCAGCGATCAGAACGATCTTCTTCATTCGAATGCTCCCAAGCATTTATTCATTTCGCGGCCGACCCGTTTGCCGTCGCGAGCCACGGCAAATACCGCAGCAATTTGATGGGTCAATGATGAAATTCATCTGGCAGCAAGGTTCGCGACGAACGGATTCAGCGCGCGGGACGCTCAACCGGCCCGATTTCCTCCGGCGCATCGGCCACGATCGCCAGCATCGCCGTCCATGCCGCGACGTTCTGACGCAGGTTGTCCGGGTCCACGCGATCCAGCGTATCGTCAGGCGTGTGATGTACGTCGAAATAATCGAGGCCTGACTGATTGAGGTCGACGCCCGCAACGCCCAGCGCCACCGTCGGGCCGATATCCGCGCCGCTGCCGCCCGGGCCGTTGCCGCGCACGATGCCCAGCGGGGCGAGAGCGGCGGCAAGGCGATCACCCACGGGCTTCGCTGATTCCGGCAGCGTCATGCCGAGCCGCCAGATCTTGTCCGCGCCAAAATCGCTTTCGGCTGCGAGCGCGTGGCGTTCCTTGCCGTGCTTCGCGGCATAATCGCGGCCGCCGAAGCCGCCGACTTCCTCCGCGCCGAACCAGACGACGCGGATCGTGCGGCGCGGGCGCTTGCCGCTGTCGAGGATTCGCTTGGCGGCAGCCGCAGTGATCGCAACGCCGCTGGCGTCGTCGATCGCGCCGGTGGCGAGATCCCAGCTGTCGAGGTGGCCGCCGATGAGGACAATGCCGGCATTGGGATCAGTGCCGGGCACCTCGGCGATGACATTGCCCGATTCCTGCTCTCCCACCTGGCGCGGGGTGAGGACCAGCTTCATGCGGATCGGCTTGCCGCGCTTCGCCAGCGCCTCGATCAGCTTGGCGTCGGGTACCGACAGCGCGGCGGCGGGGATCGCCGGGCCGTCACGGAAATAGGTGGTGCCGGTATGCGGCAGGCGATGCGTGTCGGTGCCGATCGAGCGGATCACGATGGCGGCGGCGCCCTTCTTGGCGGCGAGCGCAGGGCCGGCGAAGCGTGCGACGCCGGCCTGGCCGTAGCTCGATCCGTCCTGCGTCTTCATCATCGTGTTGCCGACATAGGCGATCTTGCCGGTAAGGCTGCCGTCAGGCGCCGCGGCGAGATCGGCATAGGTGGGGAAGATCACCACTTCCGCCTCGATGCCGTTGGCGGGCGTTGCGCCCGAATTGCCGAGCGCGGTCAGGTGCAGCTTCTGCGGCACGGGGGCGACCACTTCGCCGCGTTCCTCACCGCGCACCCAGACCGGCATCTGGTAGGTTTCGATCCGAACGTTCTTGAAGCCCAGCGCCTTCAGCTTCGCCGCGCTCCAGGTGCGGGCGCGGGCCTCCGCCTCGGTCCCTGCCAGGCGCTGGCCGACCTCGGTCGTCATGCCCTCGACGATGTCATAGGCGACATCATCCTTCAGCGCGGCATCGCGCAGCGCGGCGACGCGCGGGTCGACACCGGCGGGCGCGGCCGGTGCGGCGCGCTGCGCGACGGCCGGCACGGCAGCGGATGTGGCGAGGAGAAGGGCGGCGAGGGCGTAACGACTGGTCATGCCCACCGCGTAGGTCGGCGCAGCAAGTTTGCCAACGGCCCGTCGCATCATTACATGCGCGGCGACATTTTCCAGCCATTCCAGTCTACGGAGCGACAGGCGACCCATGGCCGTCCAGTATACCTACGTCATGAAGGGTCTGACCAAGACCTTCCCGGGCGCCAACAAGCCCGTGCTCAACAACATCCACCTGCAGTTCCTGCCGGGCGCGAAGATCGCGATCATCGGCCCGAACGGCTCGGGCAAGTCCACGCTCATGAAGATCATGGGCGGGATCGACACCGATTTCACCGGTGAAGCCTGGGCCGCCGAGGGGATCAAGGTCGGTTACCTGCCGCAGGAGCCGCAGCTCGACCCCGACAAGACGGTGATCGAGAACGTCCGCATGGGCGCGGGACCGGTCGTGCAGATGGTCGAGCGGTTCAACGCCATTTCCGCCGAAATGGGCGATCCGAAGGATGATACCGACTTCGACGCGCTGATGGAGGAGATGGGCGATCTTCAGGCGAAGATCGACGCCGCCGACGGCTGGAGCCTCGATTCGCAGCTGGAACAGGCGATGGAGGCGATGCGCTGCCCGCCGTCCGACAGCCCGGTCACCAACCTGTCGGGTGGTGAGAAGCGCCGCGTCGCGCTCGTTCGCCTGCTGCTCGAGAAGCCGGACATCCTGCTGCTCGACGAACCGACCAACCACCTCGACGCCGAGAGCGTCAGCTGGCTCGAGAATTTCCTCAAGGAATATACCGGCAACGTCATCCTGGTGACGCACGACCGCTACTTCCTCGACAATGTCGTGAACTGGGTGCTCGAGCTCGATCGTGGGCGTTATTACACCTACGAGTCGAACTATTCCGGCTATCTGGAGAAGAAGGCCAAGCGGCTGGAGCAGGAAGAGCGCGAAGAGGCCGGCCGCCAGAAGGCGATCGCCGACGAGCTCGCCTGGATGCGGCAGACCCCCAAGGCGCGCCAGACCAAGAGCAAGGCGCGTATCCGTGCGTTCGACGAGCTGGTCGAGAAGCAGGAGAACCGCGCGATCGGGAAGGCGCAGATCCTGATCCAGATCCCCGAGCGCCTGGGCGGCAAGGTGATCGAGGCCAAGGGGCTGACCAAGGCCTATGGCGACAAGTTGCTGTTCGAGAACCTCGACTTCAACCTGCCGCCGGGCGGCATCGTCGGCGTCATCGGCCCGAACGGCGCCGGCAAGTCGACGCTGTTCAAGCTGATCACCGGGCAGGAGCAGCCCGATGGTGGCACGATCGAGGTCGGCCAGACGGTGAAGCTGGGCTATGTCGACCAGAGCCGCGACGCGCTCGACCCGCACAAGAACGTCTGGGAAGAGATTTCCGACGGGCTCGATGTGTTCCGCTTCGGCAAGCAGGAGCTGGGTACGCGCGCCTACGTGGGTGCGTTCAACTTCAAGGGGCAGGACCAGCAGAAGAAGGTCGGCCAGCTGTCGGGCGGTGAGCGCAACCGCGTCCATATCGCCAAGATGCTGAAGGAGGGTGGCAACGTCCTGCTGCTCGACGAGCCGACCAACGACCTCGACGTCGAGACGCTGCGCGCGCTCGAAGAGGCGCTGGAAAGCTTCGCGGGCTGCGCCGTGGTGATCAGCCACGATCGCTTCTTCCTCGATCGCCTGTGCACGCACATCCTCGCCTTCGAAGGCAACAGCCATGTCGAATGGTTCGAGGGTAACTTCGAGGCTTATGAGGAGGACAAGCGTCGCCGGATGGGCGATGCGGCGGATCGTCCGACGCGGCTTGCCTACAAGAAGCTGACGCGCTGATCCGACGCGATCGTCACCCTGGCGCATCGCCCGGGTGACGGCGGATCAAGGAAAGGCCCGCCCGGCAGATGCCGTGGCGGGCCATTTTTCTTATTGGCGCTGGTCGGCGCTCTTGGCGCGGATCGCGCGGAACTCCGATGACGGCCGCCATTCGGGCCAGACGCCCGCCTTCGAAAGCCGCTGGCCCATCGAATAGAACAGGTCGACGTCCTGCGCCGCGCCGGTGAAGTTCCAGTCGGGCGCCCAGGCGTCGCAGGTCTTGTGGTAGCAAGCCATATAGCCGTCGAGCCACTTCTGCCCCGCCTCGCGGCCGCCGACGCGCATGTCGCTCGCACCGCCAAGCGCCATCAGCTGAAGCGCGGGAACGCCGCGGCGCACGACCGAGAAATGATCGGCCCGATAGAACAGCCCGCGCTCGCTAGCCTCCTCCGGCGTGACGACGCGGTTCTGCGCACGCGCCGCCTCGGTCAGCAGGTCTTCGAGCGAGGATTGGCCGGCGCCGACGAGGATCACGTCCTTCGCCTCGCCCGCGGTCTGCAGGATGTCGAGTGTCAGGTTCGCGACGGTCTTTTCCAGCGGCGCGGTCGGCCGGGTGGCATACCATTCGGAGCCGAGCAGGCCGCGTTCCTCCGCGGTCCACAGCGCGAAGACGAGCGTGCGGTCGGGCGCCGGGCCGGCCTTGAACAACCGGGCAAGCTCCATCACGCCGGCAACGCCGAGCGCATCGTCGTTGGCGCCGGGGCGGATGGTACGGCCCTGCGCATCGGGCGGGCCTTCGCCATAGGCGTCCCAATGCGCGGCGAACTGGACGGTCTCGTCTGGCTTCACCTTGCCCGGAATCTTGGCGAGGACATTGGCGCTTTCAATCCGCTCAACGCTGACAGGCAGCTTCGCGGTGAAGCGCGCCTTCATCGCGATCGGGCGGAACGCGGCGGAGCGGGCCTGCTTGCGAAGCGCCGCGAGGTCGAGACCCTCGGCAGCGAAGACGCGGTTCGCCGCCTCGCCCGACAGCCAGCCCTGCAGCGCGATGCGCTGATCCTCAGGGCCGCGGACAATATCGTAATTCTCGCCGTTGGAGGCATTGGCGGTGGACCAGGGATAGCCGGCGCCCGCGGTGTCATGAACGATCAGCGCGCCGATCGCGCCGCGTCGTGCCGCTTCCTCATACTTGTAGGTCCATCGGCCGTAATAGGTCATCCGCTTGTCGCCGAAGCGGCCCTTGGCGTCCTCGCCCGCGACCGCCTCGAAATCGGGATCGTTGACCAGGAAAACCGCGACCTTGCCCTTAAGGTCGACGCCCTTGAAATCGTCCCACTGCGCCTCGGGCGCGCTGACGCCATAGCCGACGAAGACAAGCGGCGCATTCTCGATCGCAACGGCCGCATCGGGGCGAACTGTGGTGAGGGCGACGTCGGTGCCCTGCTTCAGGCTGGTCGCGCCGAAGCTGACCGGGCCATCGCCAAGCCGGGTGTGGATCAGCGGCACCTTTTGCGTCCAGGCGCCGTCCGGCCCGCCGGGCTCCAGCCCCAGCGCCTTGAAGCGCGCGATCGACCAGTCGATCGTCTTCTTCTCGCCTTCCGTCCCCGGCGACCGGCCACCGAAGGCGTCGGAGGCGAGCACCTTGGTCATTTCGGACAGCTTGGCGGGGTCGGTTTTTGGTGGTTCGGCGGCCGCAATGGCGATCAGCGGGAGGAGATAGGCAATCGTCTTGTTCTTCATCAACGCAACCTTCGCACGAATACACGGCCATCCTCGCGCCGCTCGGTCTGGAAATTGGGGACGGAGGCGATCAGGTCCGACAGGCGCTTGTAGCCATAGTTGCGCACGTCGAAGCTCGACCGGTTGGCGGCAAGCTGTCCCATGGCGGACAGGCTGACGAAGCCCTTTTCGTCGCGCTTCACCGCGGAATAGGCGTCGATCAGCAGCTTCACCAATTCATCGTCGATTGGTGCCGGGCTCTGCGATGCGGCGGGCTCAAGCGGGGTCGTCTCAGCCGCGCCCGTGTCGGTGGGGGCAGGGGCGGAGGCCGGCGCGGCCTGCTCCTTGCCGTTTGCCGGTGCCGCCGGCGCTTCCCTGGCCGGAGCGGGGCGGGTTGCAGGCGCAGGGCTCTCCTCCTCGGCGGCCATCAGCTTGTCGACATCGATGAAGCGGGTGCAGGCGCGCTTGAAGCCCTCGGGCGTCTTGTCCTGGCCGAAACCATAGACGGGCAGGCCATCCTGCCGCAGCCGGGTGGCAAGCGGCATGAAATCGCTGTCCGACGACATGATGCCGAACCCCTCGACGCGCCCGCGGAACAGCAGGTCCATCGCGTCGATGGTCATCTTCATGTCGGTGGCGTTCTTGCCCTTGGTGATATCGAACTGCTGCTGCGGTTCGATGCCGTGCTTGATCGTCATCTCGCGCCAGCCGCTCAGCGCCGGCTTCGACCAATTGCCGTAGACGCGGCGGATGTTGACCGTCCCCAGTTCGGCAAGGACGGTCAGCACCGGATCGATCGCGTGCCAGCTGGCATTGTCCGCGTCGATCAGGAGGGCGATGTTGCGGGTGGGGGTGTCGTCGGTCGCCATGGGTCAAGCCATCGGCGCTCGATCCGCCCGCGTCAATCGCCCCCGGTTCGTTGATGGACGCAGCGTTCAGCCACCCACGGGTCGCGAGCTGCGGAACGCCTGATCGGCGTCGATATCCGCCTGTTTGGTCAGCGGGGTCGAACCGTCGGGATCATCCACCTGCTTCAGGTCAGCGCGCGAGCCGAGGTCGCGGGCCAGCGCGCCGCCGCTGGTGTTGGCCTGTGCGTCACCCGCGGGGATCATGCCTTCGATCACATCCTTGTCGTCATGATCGCGGGCGCTGGTGGTGCGGGGGTTCTCTGCCATTGTTTCTCTCCTTCACTGCGTGGAAGAACGAGTGGGCAGGGTGCCGAGTTTCGTCAGGCGTCCGGATAAGCGATGGCGATCACTTCATATTCCTTCTCGCCCGCGGGCAGCGTGACGCGGCGCAGATCGCCGACCGCTGCGCCGCGCAAGGCGCGGGCCAGCGGGGCATTCCAGCCGATCAGCCCCTTGCCGGCATCCGCCTCGTCATCGCCGACAATGGTGAGTTCGCGGTGATTGTCGTCCTCGTCGGCGATGGTGACGCTGGCGCCGAAATAGACCCGGCTGCGATCGGGCGCCTGCGCGGGATCGACCACCTTGGCGGCCTTCATGCGGCGCGAGAGGAAGCCGAGCCGGCGGTCGATCTCGCGCAGCCGCTTGCGGCCGTAGATATAGTCGCCGTTCTCTGAGCGGTCGCCGTTGCCGGCGGCCCAGGCGATCGTCTCGACCAGCGCCGGGCGCTCCTTGGCAAACAGCTGGTCGTACTCCGCCCGCAACGTCGCATAGCCGGCGGGGGTGATGTAGTTCGGGCGATCCATCGCGGCGTCTTAGCCAAGCCGCAGCGGATCCGCGACCTTCCCGTCGCGTGGCGAGGGAAGGTCGCGATGCGTCAGCCGGTGCGGTTGCGGCCGAGATACCAGCTGAGGTTCGCCGGGCCACGGCTCTTGGCGCGCGGCGGGTTCATGAGGTCGTACACCACGGCATTTTCCAGCACGCGCTGCACATAGTTGCGCGTTTCGCCGTAGGGGATCGCCTCAATCCACTCGACCATGTCGATCGCGCCGGTACGTGGGTCGCCATTGGCGCGCAGCCACTTGTTCACGTTGCCCGGCCCGGCGTTGTATGCCGCGATCGCCAGCGGATAGCTGCCGTAGATGCCGAAGATGCGCTGAAAATAGCTGGAGCCGAGCTGCGTGTTGTAGCCGGTGTCGGTCAGCAGGCGGCCGGCGTCATAGGGCAGCCCCATCTTCCCCGCCTGTTCGCGCGCCGTGCCCGGCATCAGCTGCATCAGCCCGCGCGCACCGGCCGAGGAGATGGCGGCGCGGTCGAACTGGCTTTCCTGTCGCGCGATGGCATGGATCATCGTCCACTGGCTGTCGTAGCCGGACGGCACCGACACGGTGGGGAAGGCGATTGCGCTATATTCGGTCTGGTCGTTCTGCATCGCCTTTCGCCCGACGATCACCGCCAAGTCGGGGCGCCGGATGGAGCGGGAGAGTTCCTCCGCCAGGAAATGCTCGGCATCGGTCTCGACGTCGGCGGCGATGGTGCGGACGAAAGCGGTCTGATCCTGATACTGGCCAATAGTGCCCAGAAACTGCGCGGCGCGCACCGTTTCGCGGCCGAAGAATGCCTGGCGGGCGGCCGGATCGATCGCCGGGGAGGCCACGTCACGCGGTGCCGTCAGCGGGCGGCGAAGGTGCTCGAGCGCCAACTGGCCGTAGAATTGATCGCGATATCCAGCCGCGCGGTTGAAGAAAGCGCTGGCATCGGCGCTGCGACCGGCGGCCTCGGCGGCGCGGCCGGCCCAGTAAAAGCCCTTGGCGCGGGTCTGCGGCGACTGGCTGCCGCGACCGTAGCGGTCGAACATCGTCATCGCGTCAGCCGGGCGGTTCAATTGCTTCAGCGCCGTCTGGCCAGCCAGCCAGACGAGGCTCGTGTAATCGTCCCGCTCGCCATAGGGCTTCTTCGAAACGTCGGTGCCGGCGGGATAGGCGTCGTCGACCTGCCGCGCGATGTCATAGGCGAGCTGATACTGCCCATCGGCGGCCGCGGCGCGCGCATTGGTCAGCAGCACCTCGTAGAATTTCTCGACATTGCCGGGCAGGGCGATTCCGGGCCGGCGGGTGCGGGCGAGCCACGACCGCGCGCTGGCGCTCGCCCCGCTATTGCGCAGCCACACCGCCTTGTCGGCGATATAGCCCGCATCCGACGCGCCCGCGGCATCGTTGGCGGCGGCGAGCGCGGAGGCATTCTCCGCCTTGGTGCGGAACGCCAGCCGCGCCTCGAACAGCGGGCGGCGGGTAGGGGAGGTCAGCGCGATCTGCCGAGCAGCGATGCTGGTCGATCCCTGCCACAACAGCGCGTCCATCCGCGCGTCATGATCCTCGGGCCGGAGGGCGCCGGCAAAGCTGGTGAGGATCGTCGATTCATCGGTCGGCGTCAGCGCGCCGCGCCGCCATGCATTGCGCGCAGCCTCATAGGCCTCAGCCATCGCTCCCGTCGCCTGAAGCGCCTTCGCCTGCGCCACGGCGCCCGCCGCGGTCAGCGGGGGATAGCGGCGGAAAAAGGCGACGACATTCGCGGGCGCGGCATAGCCGTTGCTGGCCTGCCGCTCCGCCGCGCGGCGATTGGCGGCCTCGTTCGGCCAGCCGGGATGCGCCATCACGAAGCTGGCGTAGCTGTCGAACGGCAACCCGTCGGTCTGCTGCAACGCGCGCCATTGCGCGAGCGCGGCGGCGAGATCGGCGTTGTTCGTTACCTGCGCCATGGCGGCAGGCTGCGACTGCGCCAGTGCGTTGGCTGCCCGCGTGCGTGCAGCATCGTCCTGCCCCTGAGCGACGACCAGCGCCGCGCCCAACCCTATTCCCAGTGCGATCAATGCCCCTGCCCTCAAACCAGTCACCATTGTGGACAGAATAGCCGGCTCACCCGTATCTGTCCTGAACGACCCAACGCACCACAATCCGTTTCAGGAGCAACACATGTTTTCCGGATCGATTCCGGCGCTCGTCACGCCGTTCGACGCCGACGGCCGCTTCGTCGAGCGCGCCTATCGCGATCTGATCGAATGGCAGATCAGCGAGGGTTCCAACGCGCTTGTCCCCTGCGGGACGACCGGCGAGGCCGCGACGCTGGCCAAAGACGAGCATTTCGCGATCGTGAAGGTGTGCGTCGATCAGGTGCGCGGGCGCGTGCCGGTGATCGCCGGTGCCGGATCCAACGACACGCGCGTCGCGGCGGCGAATATCGCGGCGGCCAAGGAGGCGGGGGCGGATGCCGCGTTGATGGTGCCGCCTTATTACAACCGACCCTCGCAGGACGGCATCTTCCAGCATTTCGCCGCGCTGGCGCCCAGTTCCCCGCTGCCGATCGTGCTGTACAACGTGCCGGGCCGCACGGTGACTGACATCCAGCCGGGAACGCTGATCCGTATCGTGGAGGCGTTTCCCAAGGTGTTCGTTGGGGTCAAGGATGCATCGGGCGTGCTCCAGCGTGTGTCGCAGCATCGCGCGGCGCTGGGCGAGGGGTTCAGCCAACTGTCCGGCAATGACGATCTGGCGCTGGCATTCAACGCCATGGGCGGGGTGGGGTGCATTTCTGTCACCGCCAATGTCGCGCCCCGGCTGTGCGCCGATTTCCAGGCGGCGGGCACGGGGGTCGAGGCGCTGGCGCTGCACGATCGTTTGTTCGCGCTTCATACCGCGCTGTTCACCGATGCCTCTCCCGGGCCGGTGAAATATGCCATGACCCGTGTCCGCCCTGATTTCCCGCAGGGACTTCGCCTGCCAATGACGTGGCCGAACGAGGCGAGCCGCGCCGCGGTCGACACTGGGCTGGAGCGCGCTGGCCTGCTCTGATCGCGCCATCGTGGACGCATCGGCTAAGCACTCTTAATCCCGCCGCATTCTCCCCGCACGTTCCCGAACGAACAGGGGAGAAAGCGGTGGCGGCTTGGTTGATGCTGACCGTGCAGGCAGTTGCCGGACCGCCGGCCCCGGTCGCCCGCGCGCCCGTGGAACGCCCATGCCCGGTCGCCAAGCCCGGGAAAGAGATCATCGTCTGCGGCCGGTCAGGCGATGCCTTCCGGTTGAAGCCGATGCCGGATCGCTACGCGCCCGAACGCGCCCCGCCCAAGGCAGAAACCGCGATAAACGGGGTCGGGACGCTTGCCGCGGAAGCAGAGCGGGCGGCGGATGCGCAGGGGGCGCCGATCAATCGCGCGATGATCCGCCTCCGCGTTCCGATCGGCACCGTCAAACGCTGATCACGCCGCCTTCCCACGGACGACGCAACGCCCTACATCGCCCCGTCCATGCCACGTCCCAAACCCGCCATCTTCGACAAGAAGAAGATCGTCGCCGAGAACCGCCGCGCGCGCTTCGATTATTCGATCGACACCACCTATGAGGCCGGGATCGTCCTGACCGGCACAGAGGTGAAGAGCCTGCGGTTCGGCGAGGGATCGATCGCGGAAAGCTACGCCGAGGTCAGTGAAGGCGGCGTTTGGCTGGTGAATTCGAACATCCCGGAATTCAGCCACGGCAATCGTTTCAATCACGAGCCCAAGCGTCCCCGTAAACTCCTGCTTCACGAGCGCGAAGTTAGAAAGCTTCACGGCGCCGTGGCGCGGGAGGGTATGACCCTCGTGCCCCTGATGATCTATTTCAACAGTCAGGGTCGGGCCAAGGTGGAGTTGGCGTTGGCGAAGGGCAGGAAAGCGCACGACAAGCGTGACGCGATCAAGGAGCGCGACTGGAAGCGCGAGGCCGGCCGCCTCATGCGTGAGCGCGGCTAGTGGCCACGCGCAACCCCGGCATCTGGCAGCGGTTCGCCGGCTGGTGCCATCGCAATTTGCCGACCCGCGAATCGATGGAGGAAAGCCGCCTGCTTCGCCCCGTCGCGCACCGTGTGCTCGCGCCGCAGCTCTGGCGGTTCACCCGCCGGTCGGTGCCGCGCGGCGTGGCGCTGGGCATGGTGACCGGGATCCTCTTCCCGGTCGCCCAGATCCCTTTTTCGGCCATGCTGGCGCTGCCGTTTCGCGCCAACATCCCCTCCGCCGCGCTAACGACGTTCATCACCAATCCGGTGACTACCCCGCCGCTGTGGGTGGCGGCTTATTATATCGGCAAATGGACGCTGCACCTCGACCGGGCGCTGCCCGGCGATCCGATGCAGGACGCCGCGGTCAACGCCGCGCAATCGGGCTGGATGCAGTGGCTGATGTCGGATGCGGCGCCAGCGACGGCGCTCGGCCTGTTGATCGTCACCGCGGTGCTGTCGCTGGCAGGCTATGGGCTGTCGATGCTGGGATGGCGTTTGTGGATCGCGCGCAAGTGGCGGTCCCGTCACATTCGTAACCACGTTGACGAGGCGTCTTGAGCGGATAAAACACCGCCTTTCATTCCCTTGAAGGCGATTTTGATGCGCTCGTCCCTCCTGGTTGCTGCGATTCTTTCCACCACCGCGGCTGCGGCGATTGCCCAGACCGCGGCG
Source organism: Sphingomonas sp. ABOLG (assembly GCF_003950435.1). Classification (NCBI taxonomy): domain Bacteria; kingdom Pseudomonadati; phylum Pseudomonadota; class Alphaproteobacteria; order Sphingomonadales; family Sphingomonadaceae; genus Sphingomonas; species Sphingomonas sp. ABOLG. The sequence goes on along the minus strand of NZ_QQWW01000018.1, from coordinate 17,937 downwards.
GACAAGCCCAAAACGGCTGCCGCTCCCAGCAAGGCGGTGCAGGGCCAGACGGCGCAGGGCCAGACGGTGCAGGGTCAGCCGGCAGCCGCGAAGGCGAACGGGCCGAAGATCGGGACCTTCGGCTTCGACATGGCGGGCCGCGACACCAGCGTGCCGCCGGGCGACGACTTCTACCAATATGCCAGCGGTACCTGGGAGAAGAATACGCAAATCCCGGCGGACCGATCGACCTATGGCATGTTCCACGTGCTGCAGGACCTGTCGCGCGAACAGACCCGCACGATCCTGGAGGAGCAGCGTGGCCAGCCGGGCAGCAAGTCGGGCGATTTCTACGCGAGCTTCCTCGACGAGGCGACGGTGAATGCCAAGGGTATCACGCCCGTCCAGCCGTGGCTGACCGCGATCAAGAACGCGCCGAGCAAGGCGGCGCTGGCTGAAGAAGCCGGGCGGATGCAGCGCCGCGGCGTCGGCACCCTGTTCGGCATGTACGTCAACCAGGACGACAAGGATCCCGAGACCTATGTCGTGGTGTTCAGCCAGTCGGGCCTGGGCCTGCCGGACCGTGATTATTACCTGAAGGATGATGCCAAGCTGGCGGCCAACCGGACCGCCTACCAGTCGTATCTGGCGAAGATGCTGACGCTGGCGGGTGAGCCGAACGCGGAGGCGCGCGCCGCGGCCGTCGTCGACATGGAAAAGGCGATCGCCGCGGCGCACTGGACCCGCGTCGACAGCCGCGACGCCGACAAGGTCTATAACAAGCTGACCTTTGAGGAACTGAACGCCCGTGCCCCGGGCTATGACTGGGCGCAGTATTTCGAAGGCGCGGGCATTCCTACGGATGCGCCGATGCTGGTGTCGCAGCCGTCCGCCTTTACCGGTGAGGCGAAGGTGTGGGCGGAAACGCCGCTGCCGGTGCTGAAGGATCATCTGCTGCTGCGCACATTGTCCAGCTATGCGCGTTTTCTGCCGAAGGAGTTCGACGACACCCGCTTCGCCTTTTACGGCACCGAGCTGACCGGCGCGCCCGAACAGCAGGCGCGGTGGAAGCGCGGCGTCGATCTGGCGAGCGAGCATCTGGGGGAAGATCTCGGCAAGGCGTATGTCGCCCGATACTTCCCGCCGGAATCGAAGGCCGCGGCGGACGAACTGGTGCGCAACGTCATCGCGTCGATGGGTGAGCGGCTGAAGAAGCTGGAATGGATGGCGCCCGAGACGAAGCAGAAGGCGCTGGCGAAGCTCGCCGCCTTCACGCCGAAGATCGGCTATCCCGACAGCTGGCGCGACTATACTGCGCTGGAGATCCGCCGCGACGATCTGGTCGGCAATGTCGCGCGCGCCAATGAGTTCGAGTTCCAGCGCAACATCGACAAGCTGGGCAAGCCGATCGACCGGGGCGAGTGGTTCATGACCCCGATGACGATCAACGCCTATGCCAATCCGACGATGAACGAGATCGTTTTCCCGGCGGCGATCCTGCAGCCGCCGTTCTTCGATCCGAAAGCCGACCCGGCAATCAATTACGGCGGGATCGGCGCCGTGATCGGCCATGAGATCAGCCATCATTTCGACGATCAGGGCCGCAAATATGATGTGAACGGCAAGCTGACCGACTGGTGGACGGAGAAGGACGTCGCGCAGTTCAAGACCTTCACCGACCGCCTCGTGGCGCAATATGACGCCTATGAGCCGCTGCCCGGCCAGCACGTGCAGGGCGCGCTGACGCTGGGTGAGAACATCGCCGACCTCGCCGGGCTGGTCGTCGCGCATGACGCCTACCGCCTGTCGCTCGGTGGCAAGAAGGCGCCGGTGATCGACGGCACGACCGGCGATCAGCGTTTCTATCTGGGCTGGGGCCAGGTGTGGCGGACCAAGTACCGCGAGCCGATCCTGCGTCAGATCCTGCTGTCCGATCCGCACGCGCCGGGGATGCAGCGCGCGAACATCGTCCGCAATCTGGATGCCTGGTATGATACGTTCGGTGTCCGCCCCGGTCAGAAGCTTTACCTGACGAACGAGCAGCGCATCCGGATCTGGTGACGCCATGCCCGCCGCGCGCTGCTTGACGCGGCCGCGGCGGGGATTGAAGGGTTGCCGGAATGGCGACGCTGTTTCCCGATACCATGCCCCGCCTGACGCCGCGCGCTGCGCTGGCGACCGCGGTGGGCGCTGGCGTGTTGTCCGCGGCGTTGGTCCTGTGGGTGATCGGGGACACGGCGGTTGCGACGGGCTTCCTCGCCGCGGCCATCGTGCTGGGCGGCACCCTGGTGGCGTGGCGCGCGCTGGCGCCCGAACCGCCCGCACCGGGTCCGGCGGTTGATTGGCAGCTGGTCCGCACGCTGGCGCAGGAAAGCGATGATGCGATCGCGGTGACGGATCGTGCCGGGCGCCTTGTCTGCGCCAACGATCGTTTCGAGGAGCTGTTCGGCGGCCTGTCCGCGCCACCCGGCCTGCCGATTGGCGAAGCGGGTGTGGGTGCGCTGGCGGCTGCTGGGCGCGCCGCCTGGCGCGACGGGCGCGCGCGGGTCGAGCATGCCGAAGTCGCGGGACGGGCGATCTATTTCGACGTGCTGCGCGCGGGCCAGCGGCAGGATCTGCTGATCTGGCGCGCGGCATCGCTGATGGGGTCCGACAGCGGGCGCGCGCTCGCGGAGGCGCTGACGGGCTCGCTCGGCCGGCGACTGGCTGAATCGGGCATCATGGCCGCGCTGCTCACGCCGGACGGCCGGGTCATTGCCGCCGATCCGGTGCTGCGGATGCGTGCGATGGGGCATGCCGATGCCGCCGTGGAGGGTGCGGATTTCGCCCGCTTCCTGATCACGGATGAGCGGGGCCTGATCCGGTTCGAGCGCGAGGGCCGCGACGGCAATCCGCTGCGGCTGGTGCAGGTGCCGTTCTCCGACATCGACGGCGCGCCGATCCTGGTCGCGCTGCTCGATGAGGACGAGGCGCCGGTCAGCCTGGGCAGCGGAGCGGCGGCGCATATCCGTACGCTCGTGCAGCTCATGCCGCTGGGCATCGCGCTCGTCGATCGGGACGGCCGGTTCATCGAGATGAACGACGCCTTCATCCGCGCTGCTGCCGTCGATCGCGACGCCCCGCCGCTGTATCCGGGCGACCTGGTGGTGCGTGAGGACAAGGCCGCGGTGGCGGATGCAGTGCGCCGCTTTGCCGGCGGCGGGGCCGCCCATGTCACCGACATTGCGGTCCGTCTGGGCGATTTGCCGGAGGAACCGGTGGTGCTGTCGATCGCCGGCGCGCGGGGGCTGGGCGATGCGGCGGTGGTGCTGAGCCTCAAGGAAAACAACGAGGAATCGCGGCTGAAACGCGAAGTCGCACAGGCGACGAAGATGCAGGCGGTCGGCCAGCTGGCCGGTGGCGTGGCGCACGATTTCAACAACATCCTGACCGCCATCATCGGTCACTGCGACCTGATGCTGATGCGCCATTCGCCGGGCGACAGCGACTATGACGACATCCAGCAGGTGCGGAACAACTCCAATCGGGCGGCGGCGTTGACGCGCCAGCTGCTCGCCTTTTCGCGCCAGCAGACGCTGCGGCCGCAGATCCTGCAACTGCCCGATGTCGTGTCCGAAGTGTCGAACCTGCTGAAGCGGCTGTTGGGCGAGATGGTCACGCTGGAGGTGCGGCACGGGCGTAACCTGGGGCCGGTGCGCGCCGATCCCGGACAGCTGGAGCAAGTGGTCGTCAATCTGGCGGTGAATGCGCGTGACGCCATGGCAGCGAAATATCCGCATGGCGGCGGCAAGCTGATGATCCAGACGCGGTCGGCGACAACGGCCGAGATCCGGCGCCGCGGTCCCGACGTCATGCCGGTCGGGGAATATACCGCGCTGGAGATCTCCGACACCGGCTCGGGCATAGCGCCGGACGCACTGCCCAAGATCTTCGAGCCGTTCTTCACCACGAAGGAGGTCGGCAAGGGAACGGGGCTCGGCCTGTCGACGGTCTATGGCATCGTCAAACAATCCGGCGGCTATATCTTCGCCGATTCCAAGCCGGGGCAGGGCGCGACCTTCACCATCTATCTACCGGTGCACGCCAGCGGTGAGCCGGTAGCCCCGCGGAAGGCCGCGCCAAAGGCGAAGCCCGCCGAACTCTGGGGCACCGGTACCGTGCTGCTGGTGGAAGACGAGGACATGGTGCGCGCGGTGGCGGAGCGTGCGCTGACGCGGCAGGGTTATACCGTCATCGCGGCGGAAAACGGCGAGATCGCGCTGGAGTTGATCGAGCAGCACCCGCGCCCCGATCTGCTGGTCAGCGATGTGGTGATGCCGGCGATGGATGGCCCGACGATGGCGCGGCGTATCCGGCTGCGTTACCCTGACCTGCCGATCCTGTTCATGTCCGGCTATGCCGAGGAGCAGCTGCGCCGGTCGATCGACATCGAGAATGTCGCCTTCATTCCCAAGCCGTTTTCGGTCCAGCAGCTCGCCGAAGCAGCGCGCGAGGCGCTAGGCCAGCAGGGCTGACACGCAATGTCACACGATCGGCGTGTGGGGACATTGCGGGAACAGCTTGCGCGTTCTAAGGGTTGATCATGACTAGCCGCGTTCTGCTCGTCGAAGATGAGCCGCTTATCGCCATGATGCTCGAGGACTTTCTCGATGCGCTGGATCGTCAGTGTGCCGGAACGGCAGACTGCGTGGAGGCGGCGTTGCCGCTTGTGGAGGCGGGCGGCTTCGATTGCGCCATCCTCGACGTGAACCTGCGCGGGGGTGAGAAGAGCTGGCCGATCGCGGCCGCGCTGGCTGAACGCAACGTGCCGTTCGTGTTCGCCACCGGGGGTGCGGACGACATGATCGCGGAGGAATTTCGCGCCCGCCCGATCCTGCAGAAGCCGTTCACGCTGGACGGGGTGGAAAAGGCGCTCAACGCGCTCTGAGGCAGCGGCCGGATATTTTCGGTCTTTCCGGCCCGCAGTAACGTTCAATGCTTGCTCGTCGGCGCCTTGCGGCATAGCGAGCGGTCCATGACCCAACGTTTCGACAAGGCCCGGCTGCCCAGCCGGCATGTGTCCGTCGGCCCCGAGCGGGCGCCTCACCGCAGCTATTATTATGCGATGGGCCTGACCGAGGAAGAGATTGCCCGGCCCTTCGTGGCGCTCGCCAGCGCCGGGAATGACAGCGCGCCGTGCAACACCACGCTCGATGCGCAGGCCGATGCCGCGCGCCGCGGGGTGGAGCAGGGCGGCGGCATGCCGCGTCGTTTCAACACGATCACCGTGACCGATGGCATCGCCATGGGCCACCAGGGCATGAAGGCGAGTCTCGTCAGCCGCGAGGTGATCGCCGATTCGGTCGAACTGTCCGTCCGGGGCCATTGCTACGACGCGATCGTCGGCTTTGCGGGATGCGACAAGTCGCTGCCGGGCATGATGATGGCGATGCTGCGCCTGAACATCCCGTCGATCTTCGTTTATGGCGGCTCGATCCTCCCAGGGCGGTTCGAGGGCCGCGACGTGACCGTGGTCGACGTGTTCGAGGTCGTCGGGCGCCATGCGGCGGGTGCCTGCCCGATCGAGGAAGTGCACGCGCTGGAGAAGGTGGCGTGCCCGGGGCATGGTGCCTGCGGCGGCCAATATACCGCCAACACCATGGCATGCGTTGCCGAAGCGATCGGTTTGTCCCTGCCGAACAGCAACATGGTGCCAGCACCTTATACGACGCGTGAGCAGATCGCGGTTGCTGCCGGTGCACAGGTGATGGAGTTGCTGGCGCGAAACATCCGCCCGCGCGACATCTGCACGCGCGAGGCGTTCGAGAATGCTGCCCGCATCGTTGCGGCGACCGGCGGGTCGACCAATGGCGCGCTTCACCTGCCGGCGATGGCGCATGAGGCGGGCATCGAGTTTGACCTGTTCGACGTGGCCGAGATCTTCAAGTCGACGCCTTATTGCGCCGATTTGAAGCCGGGCGGCCAGTATGTGGCGAAGGATATGTACGAGGCCGGCGGCGCCTATATGCTGATGAAGTCGCTGCTTGCAGAAGGCCTGCTGCACGGCGACTGCCTAACCGTCACCGGCAAGACGCTGGGCGAGAATATCGAGCAGGTGACGTGGAATCCGGACCAGAAGGTCATCTATGACGCGAAATCGCCGATCACGCCCACGGGCGGTGTGGTGGGCCTACGCGGCTCGCTGGCGCCGGATGGCGCGATCGTGAAGGTGGCAGGGATGCACCGCCTGCAATTCGAAGGGCCAGCGCGCTGCTTCGACTGCGAGGAGGATGCGTTCCAGGCGGTCGAGAATCGCGAGATCCGCGAAGGTGAGGTGATCATCATCCGCTACGAAGGGCCGAAGGGCGGCCCCGGCATGCGCGAGATGCTGTCCACCACCGCGGCGCTCTATGGTCTGGGCATGGGCGAGAAGGTGGCGTTGATCACCGATGGGCGTTTCTCGGGCGCAACGCGTGGCTTCTGCATCGGGCATGTCGGCCCCGAGGCCGCGGAGGGCGGCCCGATCGCGCTGGTCGAGGACGGCGACACGATCCGCATCGATGCTGAGGCGGGCACCATCGACCTGCTGGTCGAGGCCGACGTGCTGGAGGCGCGCCGCGCGGCCTGGCAGCCGCGTCCCACTGATTACGGGTCGGGCGCGTTGTGGCGCTATGCGCAGAACGTAGGGCCGGCGTACAAGGGTGCTGTCACGCACCCGGGAGCCGCCGCCGAAAGCCATGTCTACGCGGATATCTAGCGCGCTACTGGTCATGCTCGCCGCGTGCGGCGAGGCGCGACAGGACGCACCGGTTGGCGGCGAGCCGACCGCGGTTGCGCGCGGCGGTGAACAGGCCGCGGAGGCCGGACCGGCGCGGCTGCCCTGCGCGCTGGCGAACGCGGGGGCGTTTACCCCCTCGTGCACGGTGGATCGCGCCGAGCGTGATGCCGGCGTCGTCCTCACGCTGCGACACCCGGATGGTGGGTTTCGCCGGCTTCTGGTGACGGAGGATGGCCGCGGCGTTCGGGCGGCCGACGGTGCGGAGCCGGCGCAGGTCGCCTTGGTGGGCAAGAACGTGATCGAAGTGTCCGTGGCGGGTGACCGTTACCGGCTGCCCGCCAGGATCAGCGGAGAGGCGCAATGATCCCGATCGATGGGCAGGCGATGCTGACGGCGGCGGACACCCGCAAGGCTGAGGCGCGCGCTATAGCGGCGGGGGTCAGCGCCGACGGAATGATGGCGCGAGCGGGCGCAGCCGTGGCGGAGCAGGTGCGCCGGCTGGCGGCAGGCGCGGAAGTGCTGGTTCTGTGCGGGCCGGGCAACAATGGTGGCGACGGCTATGTCGCGGCCGCCGCGTTGCGCCGCGCCGGGCTGCCGGTCCGCGTGGCTACCTTTGCGCCGGCGACGACCCCGCAAGCGCGTGCCGCGCGCGAACGCTGGGGCGAGGAGGTGGAGGCCTTGGCGGAGGCGCTCCCGGCGCCGATCCTGGTCGATGCGATCTTCGGCATCGGATTGTCGCGTGCGCTGGACGAGGGGGTGTCGGGCCCGCTGCGCAGATTGATGACGGCGGCGCGGCTCACGATTGCCGTCGATGTGCCGAGCGGGGTGTCGACGGACGATGGCGTCTGCCTCTCCGATCTGCCCCCCGCGAACCTGACGCTGGCGATGGGGGCGGTGAAGCCGGCCCATCTGCTCCAGCCTGCCGCGGCGCAGTGCGGCACGGTGCGCTTCGTCGACATTGGGCTCGAGGCGCCGAGCCGGGTGCGCGCGGCAGCAGCGCCCGTGATCGAGCCGCCCGCGGCGTCGGCGCATAAATATTCGCGCGGGATGGTTGCCGTGGTTGCGGGCGCGATGCCGGGCGCGGGGGCGCTGGCGGCCAGTGCGGCGGCGCGGGCTGGCGCCGGCTATGTCCTGCTGCTCGGCAGCGCCACCGACCGGCTGCCGCATGCGATCGTCAGGCGGCGGTTCACGGCGGAGGCGCTGGAGGATCATCGGATCGGCGCCGTTGTGATCGGGCCGGGGCTGGGGCGGGACGAGCGTGCCGAAGAGCGCCTGGTTGGGTCGCTCGCCAGCGGGCGACCGCTGGTGATCGATGGCGACGCTTTGCGTCTGATGGATGATCGTCGATGTGCCGGCGCCGCGATCCTCACGCCGCATGCCGGCGAGTTCGATGCGATGTTCGGCAGGGGCTCGGGCAGCAAGATCGACCGAACCGTCGCCGCGGCGGAAGGGACCGGGGCGGTTGTCGTGCACAAGGGCCCCGACACAGTGATCGCCGCCCCGGACGGCCGTGTCATCGTTCATTCGGGCAGCAGTAGCTGGCTGTCGACGGCGGGTACCGGCGACGTGCTTGCCGGCGTGATCGGCGCGCGATTGGCGGCAGGGCTTGAGCCGATGGAGGCGGCAGTCCAAGGGGTGTGGCTTCACGCCGAGGCGGCACGACGGGCGGGAGCAGCCTTCATCGCCGACGACTTGGTGGACCACCTGACACTCACGGCATGACCTGCCGTGAAAACAATGATTTGTGAGTAATAGCTGTGAGTGATGTTGATGAGATCGTGCGGGTTGCCCCCCGCGGCGAAGGCGTGACGGCGGATGGGCGCCATGTGCCCTTTGCGGCGCCCGGCGATCGCGTGCTGCCCGGCGGTGACATTGAGGCGGGGCCACATCACCAGGTGCCGCCGTGCCGTCACTTCCCCGAATGTGGCGGTTGCCAGTTGCAGCATCTGGACGACGCCAGCTGGAGCCAGTTCATCCTCGATCGGATCAGCAGTGCGTTGGCCACTCAGGGGCTGGAGGCGGCGATCCGGGCGCCGGCGCTGTCGCCACCGCGGACCAGGCGGCGTGCCACGCTTCATGCGGAAAGCTCGGGCCGGATCGGCTTTTCGATGGAGAAGAGCCATGCGATCGTTGACCTTGCCGAATGCCATGTGCTGGCGCCGGAGCTGTTCGCGCTGGTCGCGCCGCTGCGGCGGCTGATCCATGTTCTGCGACCGCGCCGTCGGCTGGACGTGCATCTGACGCTGGCCGATCAGGGCGTCGACCTGCTGATCAATGGCGTGATGCCGGAGGGGCTGGCAGCGGCAGAGGCGATCACCGCCTTTGCAGAGGGTAATCGACTGGCGCGCGTGGCCTTCGACGAGGGCTACGGCCCGGAGGTGCGCTGGGAGCCAGAAGCGGTCACCATTACGCTGGGCGGCGTGCCGGTGCCGCTGCCGCCCGCGTCTTTCCTGCAGGCAACGCGCGACGGCGAGGCCGCGCTGGTTGCCGCGGTACGTGAGGTGGTGCCCGGCGAGGGCGTCGTGGCCGACCTGTTTGCGGGGCTAGGCACCTTTGCGCTGGCGCTGCCGGGCAGGGTCTATGCCGCGGAGGCAGGGCGCGAGGCGATCATGGCGTTGAAGGCGGCGGCGGCGCGATCGCATCGCACGGTGTTCACCGAGCATCGCGACCTGTACCGGCGGCCGCTGACCCCGGCCGAGCTTGACCGGTTCAGCGCCGTTGTGATCGATCCGCCCCGCGCCGGCGCCAAGGAGCAGGCGCAGGCACTGGCCGGATCGAAGACCCCGAAGCTCGCCTATGTTTCGTGCAATCCCAGCAGCTTCGCACGTGATGTGAAGACAATGGTCGAGGGCGGCTGGCAGATCGACTGGATTCAGCCGGTCGGCCAGTTCCGCTGGTCAACCCATGTGGAACTGGCCGCCAGCCTGAGCCGGCGCTGACCGGTTGGGATCAGACGTCCGCGGTCAGCCGGCCGTACAGTTCCGGCCGGCGATCGCGGAAGAAGCCGAAGGCGGCGCGGTGGCGCTTCACGCGATCAATATCGATCGTGGCGGTAATCACGCCCTCTTCCTCGCGGCCAAGCTCGGCCAGGATGTCGCCGCGTTCGTCGCAGATGAAGCTGGTGCCGTAGAAGGTCTGATCGTGTTCCACGCCGATGCGGTTGGCGGCGACCACGGGCACGACGTTGGAGACGGCATGGCCGACCATCGCACGGCGCCACAGGCGTGCGGTATCCAGCGACGTGTCATGAGGTTCGCTGCCTATCGCCGTGGGATAGAACAAAACTTCCGCACCCATCAGCATCATGGCGCGGGCGGTTTCGGGATACCATTGATCCCAGCAGATGCCGACGCCCAGCTTCGCGCCCTTGCTTTCGGCCGGGCCGTCCCAGACCTTGAATCCGGTGTTGCCGGGGCGGAAGTAGAATTTCTCCTCATAGCCCGGGCCGTCGGGAATGTGGCTCTTGCGATAGACGCCCTGCACCTTGCCGTCAGGGCCGATCATCGCGAGGCTGTTGTAATGGTGCGGGCCGTCGGCCTCGAAGAAACTGGTGGGAATCGCGACCTTTAGCTCCGATGCCAGCGACTGCATGGCAAGAACCGCGGGGTGCTCGGCCGTCGGGCGGGCGTTGGCGAACAGCCCTTCATCCTCGACCCGGCAGAAATATTCGCCCTCGAACAATTCAGGCGGGAGGATGACCTGGGCACCGCGCGACGCCGCTTCCCGCACGAGGCGGGAGACGTTGGCGATGTTGGCGTCCATGTCGGCGGAAAAGGCGAGCTGAAGCGCGGCGACGGTGATTTCGGTCATGCGCGGCCATGTAGGAGATCGCGTCACCGGCCGCCACCCTGTCGCGAACGGCCGGCCGCCGGCGCCCGACCCGCGGCCTGCCGGCGGCCTCGCGTGCGACCGCACTGGCGACAATTGGCCTGTTCGCGGCCTGTCGTGGCCAGATCGCGCGAACAGGCCGGTTTTCGCGCCAAATGCGATCAATAGATCGTGTAGCCGCCGTCGATCGTGAACGTGTCGCCGGTGTGGAATCGCGAGGCATCGGAGGCGAGATAGACGGCGAGGCCGCCGAAATCCTCCGGCTCACCCCAGCGGCGCATCGGCACGCGGGAAATGACCTTTTCATTGAAGCGGTCATTGCCCTGCGCCCGCGCCGTCATGTCGGTGGCGATCCAGCCCGGGAGGATGGCGTTGGCGCGGATGCCGTGGCGGGCATATTCGACCGCGAGGCCGCGCATCATCGGGAGCAGCGCGCCCTTCGTCGCGGCATAGGCCTGGTTGCGCGGCGCGCCGTGGACCGCGGAGGTGGAGGAGGTGGCGAGCAGCGAGCCGCCGGGATCGCCATCCTGTGCGCGGGCGACCATGTGGCGGGCGGCGGCGCGCAGCGTCCAGAACACGCCATCGAGATTGACCGCCAGCACGCGGCGCCACAGATCGGTGCTCATCGTATCGAAGCTGTCGGCGCCCTCGCCGACGCCGGCATTGGCGGCGACGAAATCGAGCCGGCCGAGTGCCTCCAGCGCGCGCGCCACGCCGGCATCGACTGCCGCCTCATCCGCCACATCGACCCGGTCGACGATGATTCGGGTGCCGTGCTGCGCGAGGCGCGCCTCGGCCGCCTCGTTCTTGGCGGGATTGTTGCCCCAGATGACCACATCGGCCCCGGCCTGCGCCAGCGCGTCCGCCATGCCGATGCCGATCCCGCCATTGCCGCCGGTGATCAGCGCGGCGCGCCCGCTGAGGTCAAAGGGTGTATAGGCCATGGTCTCTCTCTCCCATCGTTCTTGTCGCGGAGGAGCCTAGCCGCGTCGGGGGGCAGGACGCCAGATTGGAGGGTCTGTCACTTTTGGCATTGGCGCAGGCGGGCGATGCTTTTCATAGGTGGGCGTGATGCAACAGGAACGACAAGGCGCGGAGCGGGGGGCGGATGATGCCGAGCCCCGCGTTGCGGCGACAGAGGGGGAAGAGGATTTGACCTTGGGCAAGACAATCGCGGCGGCCGGATTGCTGGCGATCACCTCCGCCGCGGCGATCGCGGGGCAGGGCGGTAAGGCGGAGGCGCCGCGCGCGCGGGAGGCGGGGGTGACGATCGGCGTGCTGCCGGCAGGGCCGCGCAACGCGATCACCGATGTCGCCGGCGTGCGGGTGGGGCATGTCACGATCGAGGAGGGGCGCGACGTGCATACCGGCGTCACCGCCGTCGTGCCGCATGGCGGCAACGTCTTCCGATCGCGCGTGCCGGCGGGGTTCGTCGCCTATAACGCCTTTGGCAAGTTCGCCGGGTCGACTCAGGTCGTGGAGCTGGGCGAGATCGAGACGCCGATCCTGCTGACCAACACGCTGAACGTGCCCGAGGCGATGGCGGCGGCGGTCGAATGGACGCTGGCGCAGCCGGGCAACGAAAAGGTGCGATCGGTGAACGCGGTGGTGGGGGAGACCAACGACGGCTTCCTGAACGACATCCGCCGCCGGCGCGTGACCATCGCCGATGCGCGCCGCGCGATCGAGGCCGCGCGCGAGGGGCCAGTGGCGGAGGGCGCGGTGGGCGCGGGCACGGGAACGGTCGCGTTCGAATATAAGGGCGGGATCGGCACGGCGTCACGCCGCTTGCCGGCCGCAATGGGCGGCTGGACGCTCGGCGTGCTGGTGCAGAGCAATTACGGCGGGGTGCTCAACATCGCCGGCGTGCCGGCGGGCCAGCGGCTAGGGCGGCACGAGTTCGCCGGGCGGGTGGAACGCGGCACGGCGGATGGATCGGTGGTGATCGTGATCGCGACCGACGCGCCGCTTTCCGACCGCAACCTGCGCCGGATCGCCGAGCGCGCGTTCATCGGGATCGGGCGGACCGGATCATCCTTCTCGAACGGATCGGGCGATTATGCGATCGCCTTTTCCACCCATGCGGCGGTGCGCCGCGAGGAAGGGAAGGCGGGGGCGGTCAGTGCCACGGCGGCCGAGCTGCGCAACGAGGCGATGTCGCCCTTGTTCCAGGCGGCGGCGGAGGCGACCGAGGAAGCGGTGATCAACTCGCTGTTCGCCGCCCGGACGGTGACGGGGCATCGCGGCACCGCCGAGCAACTGCCGCTGGACAAGGTGCTGCCGTGGGTTGCTGGCGCGGGGAAGTGAGGGCCGTTCGCCTCAAACCGCCTGCGGGCTCAGGAGGTAGGCAGCGCACCAAGATGTCTAAAGGCCGAGGCAGGGGTAGTCGAACTTAGGCTCCCGGCCCCCCGCGCCGCTCGATGCGGGCAAACAGCGCCGCCAACGGGCAGGCCTGCGGCATTAACTTTGATGATGCCGCAGGCCTGACATCTCGCTCGCTCAAGGATCACTAGGAAGCTGAGCTAACCTTGTAACTGTTGCTTAAGCTACCGGCGAGCGTGAGCGACGCTGATGCCGCTCGATTGCGACCAAGAGGAAGAAGAACATCAAAACCAGAAAGCCGCCGGCGATCAGGATTGACTGTGAGAGCCCGTTCCAGCCTGCAGCGTGGCCACGAACGATCTCGTCGCGCTGAGATGCCGCCTCGCTGGCGTTGCGCTCTCTCCGCTCAGCTAAGAGCTGGAAGTAGCGATCCTGATACCCCTTCAGCACCTCGCTCGGTGAGGCGATTCCATCCGGGTAGCGCATTACCTGTACTGTCTCAGTGTACGGAACTTCGACGCGACGAGTGACCGCGCAGCCGATGGGGGACAGGTACCAATTCTCACAATTGTCGCTGAACGTGTCCCATCCGCGCCGGGTCTCGACGCGGGTCCGCTGCACTTGCGTCGCCACCGGGCGCTTTGTGGCGGTGCGATAGCGACTCAGACGTTCAACGGTCTGCTTGGAATTGGCTGCCTGAGTGACGATCGGCAGGTAGCCATCAAGATCCTTTCGGTCCTGCTCGAATGAAAGATCACCGCTCCGGACTGCGTCAAGTCGTGCGGAAGAGTTGATGGTTAGATCGTCAAACTCCCCGATAGTCAGCTTCTTGTCGTCATCACGAAGGCTCGGCTGAAACTTTTCCCTATAAAGGGCGAAGTACTTTTTTACGAACGCGTCGTAATAAGCGCGCTCCCTTCGAAGAACGTCGACGTTGGCCCCGGCGCGAGGGGCATCGGTCTTCGTCGAAGCCTCCCTGGCAACGATCTCGGCGACTGACACGACACTGGGCTTTTCCACTACGGAATCGGGTGAGCGCATGACCCGCATCAAACTGTATGCCGCCCACCCGGCCGCACAGATCAGCAGCACTGTAGCCACGATCAGCAGGGCCGCACGCAGTACTTTGAGATAAAGCGCTTCGATCCGGTCGAGCGCCGACGTCGTCCGACTGAGCAGTACCGAATGTTCCGGTATAGCGTCCATATAATCCCCCTATCTTATTGCACCTAGCCCCCCAGGTGCACTGGCTATCTGCCAAGTCGCGCAAGTACTTGCAATTGGGATGAGTGGAGTAATTATATACGGCTGTCGCTAGGGCCGGGTGCAACAAGACGGGTTGGTTAGTAATTGGGACGTCACAACTTCATGGTGCAAGAACATATATGATGGCATCGAAACGCCATAGTTTGTTCCATATTTTAACTTAAAACGCCGCTTTCTCGGCGGCTATTCCTACATTCGTAGGCTACGTCATACATGGGGAGGATGCGCCAGAATTGCATTTTAAAGCGGCCTTTTCGTCTCAGCCGATCAATAGAACGTTTCCCAAAATGCTTCTGAAGGTCATGGCGCAGAAGCGGCGCGTCCTCCGATCCTGAATGCTGCGAACGCTCGTTGTGCATCATGACACGTAAATTGTGCCTGTTGGAACCGGCTCCCAATCCTCACCCCGGGGCATAAGACGGTATTGCGTACCGTTAGCTCCGAGGTTTCCGTAGGCTGCCCCACCCCAGAAGGTGAGAATGCCGTCTGCATCGCGTGCCTCCACTCGCACCGTATACAATATTGCCTTTGCGCCATTTTTGATGACGATCGGCTCGACACCGAAGCTGCACTGAGATGCCGGGAAGGCCGGCAGACGCAGCTTGGCCGATAGCCGCGCGATGGTTGGCGCAGGGGCATTCACCGTGACGCGGTCCCCCAGCCCCTGCATTCCCACGCAGACGGCGGCTTTGATCTGGGAGGGTCGAGCCTGCTTGACGGCGGCGTCGAACATGGCGTCGATCTGGGCACTGGTGAGACCGCGTGTATCGGCCACGATTGGCGCGGAGGGGCCGGGTTCGCTGTCAAAATTTGGCCCGGGAACGGCGGGCGGTGCAGGCGGCTGGGCGGAAGGGGACTGATCGGAAGCGATAGTGCTAAGGTGTGCCGGTTCATCGCGGGGATGTGGCGAAGCGGATTGGCACCCGAGCAGGAGCGGGGCGGCGAAGAGCGGAACGGATACTGAGGCTGGCGCCCATCGCATGTTCATTTGAGGCTCTCCCGCGATACCTTGATCCTGAACCTAAATGCCTGTTCTCACTAATAAGTCATGCCGGACATCTTGCCCGATGTGGGGACTAGATCGGCGTTCGCTGTCAAGAGGCGCTGGCCTTGCCGCGCGGACTGAGGGCGGCGGGCAGCGCCTCGCACAGGCGGTCGGTGGCCAGGGCGATGCGGGATTCGGTGGTGGTGCGGTTGGAGGGGGTGTTTTCGACCGCGCGCGTTTCGGTGTTGAAGGCGAGCAGGCTGGCGGCGCGGCGGGCGGGGCAGAGGCTGAGATAGGCGCGAAAGCCGTTCTGGTCGCCATTGTGGCCGATGAAGGTGAGGCCGCCGGGGGCCTGGTCGATGAAGAAGGACAGGCCGGCCTTCGTCGAGGGTGCCATTCGGCCTTGCGAATAATCCTCGCCGGCGGCGATCTGCGGTGCCCACATTTCCTCCAGCGAGGATCGCTTGAGCACCAGATCGTGCCGCGCCGCGTCGGCGGGATCGCCGAGGAGGAAGGCAGCATATTTCGCCATGTCGGGCATGGGCGCGTTCAGCCCGCCGTTGGAGACGGTGACGCCGGTGTCGGCATCGAACGGCGCCTCCACCCGCTTGCCATCGCGGATCAGATAGCTGTGCGAGCGGTGCGGCAGGAGGTGCGGCGGGGTGCGATCGAAATAGCTGTCGTACATGCCGAGCGGGCGCAGGATGTTCTTGTCGACATAAACCTCCCAATCCTCGCCCGAGAGGCGTTCGATCACCTGGCCGAGATAGACGATGCCGGGGTTGGAATAGCTGAAGCGGCTGCCGGGGCGGAACTGGACCTGGGTGTAGGGGAGCATGGCGACGAGCTGCGACCAGCGCGCGGGCTCGAACGGCTGCCACGCGGCCTCGCGCCATGGCCAGGTGGGGCCGCCATAGCCGGCGGAATGGCTCATCAGGTGGCGCAGCGTGATCGCATCGTTGCTGCCGTGCGGATTGTGGACCGCGGCAAGCTCCGGCACGTAGCGGGTGATCGGATCGTCGAGCGTGAGCAGGCCGCGGTCGCGCAATTGCATGATCGCGATGCCGGTCATCGTCTTGGTGATCGACGCCCAGTGGAAGATCGTGCGCGCATCGACCGGGGTGCGCGTGGCGGCGTCCTGATAGCCGATATGGTCGGCGACGGCGGTGCGCCCGTCGCGCAGGAAATAGAAGCTGCTGCCGACGATCCCCGCCTCCGCCACGACGCGGCGGTGGGTGTCCCGGAACTCGCCGAGCGCGCGGTCGAACGACGCCGGCGCGGCGGCAGCGGGGAGCGGCATCAGCGCGGCGGTGAGCAGGGCGGGCGGGATGAGGGCGGCGGGGATGAATCGGGCGGGCACGCGGAGGCTTCCTGAAGGCAGGGGACGTGGGGTCGCCAGAACGGCGGCCCGCAGAGTGGAGCGCGCGTCATGCTTTGTCGAGGGAGTCGCCCGGCGGGCCGGATCGTCAGGGCGGCGGGGGCGCGTCGGTTGCCTCGGCCGCTAGGGTGCGCACGTCGACCCGCGCCTTCAGCCGGGCGGCGAGGAGGGCGGTGCCGCTGACCTTGCGCTGGACGAACAGGGTCTCGACGTCGGGGACGTGCCAGGTGGCGCGATCCTCGATCATCGCCTTGGCTTCCTCGCGGATCACGGGGACGAAGGCGCGGTCGCCGAAGTCGAAGGGGCCGGGGCGGTGGATGGTGGCGTCGACCGCCGCGATCATCCGGTCGACCGCCGGGCGGTGCGCCGCCGCTGCGCGGGCGCCGATGAAGCCGGTCTCGATCGCGACATCGCGCATCGCGTCGCGATCGCGCGCGAGGCCGGCGTGGATGAGGCGGGTATAGGCCTCTGCGGTGGCGGCGGGCACGGCGCGGGTGGCCCCGAAATCGAGCAGCACCAGCCGGCCGGTGTCGGGTTGCCAGCGGTAATTGGCGAAATTGGGGTCGGTCTGCATCACCCGGAATTCGAACAATTCGCGCAGCACGAGGCTGACCAGCGCATCCATCGCGGCATCGCGCGCGGGCTGGTCGGCGCCCTCCAGCGTCTCGATCGGGCGGCCGTCGATGAACTCCATCGCGAGCACGCGGCGCGTGGTGAGCGCGGGTTCGAGGCCGGGGACGACGTAGCGATCGTCGCCGGCCAGACGATCGCGATAGGCGCGCATCTGTTCGCCCTCGCGCAGGTAATCCGCCTCCTCGCGCAGCTGGCGCTTCGCCTCGGTGAGGAGCGGGGCGATATCGAGCGTCGAGGGGAGGAGGTTCGAGACGCGCAGCAGCGTCGCGACATTGTCGACATCGGCGTCGATGCTGTCCGCGACACCGGGATATTGGACCTTGATTGCGAGGCGCCGGCCGTCGGGGAGGGTGGCGCGGTGGACCTGGCCGATCGAGGCGGCGGCGATCGGCGCTGCCTCGAACCGGGCGAAGCGGCGGCGCCAGTCGGCACCCCATTCGGCCTTCAGCACCTTGTCGAGCTGCTGCGGGGGCATGCGATAGGCCTGGTTGCGCAGCCGGGCGAGGATGGTGGCGAGTTCGGGCGGCAGCATGTCGCCGGCGTCCATCGAGATCATCTGGCCAAGCTTCATCGCCGCGCCGCGCAGGTGCGACAGGCGATCGGCGACGCGGGTGGCGTTGGTCGGGGTCAGCACCAGATCGCCGAGGCGCGGCCGCTCCCCGGCGGCGAGGCGGCGTGCGCCCTCCGCCAGCATCCCGCCCGCGACGCCGCCGGCAAGCCGCCCGAAGGTGCCGAGCCGGGCGATGCGGCCCGACGGGATCGCACGGCCGGGGGTGGCAGGATCGGGGG